>JAAEPJ010000383.1 GCA_024222485.1 bacterium
CTTCAAAAGAAGATGAATATATCAATGAGTATAATAGTAAAATAGAAGCACTAGAAAACAAAATTAATTCTTTACATAACATAAATGAGGAATTAACATCAAAAATTGATACCTTAAATAGTCAAATAACTAAATTAGACTATGAAATTAATGAACAAGATATCAAAATATTTACATTAAAAAAACAAACAAATGAGAAAGTTAATAATGTTGATTCTTTTGGGGATGATGAGCTTAAACAGTTTTTCACAGAACGTTATAGACAGTACCTCGATTCAATTAAAAAAACCAATAGTCAGATTAGTTATTAAAGATTTAATAACTGGAGACAGTTCTAAAAAGGAATTAAATTTTCTAACAAAAAAATATAATTTATTAGAAAATAAAGTTGTATTAAAAGATAGTGTTATAAACAACCTTAACTCTCAAATTAATAATTTCAAATCCATACTAAATACAAAGAACTCTCAATTAGATCTTTCTTATGATTTAAATGATAAATTAAATCTTGAAATTAAAAAACAAAGATTTAAAAATAAATTAACAGCAGGAGCTGGAGCTGTAGTAGCAATAGCTGCTATACTTTTAGTAAAATAGTATGTCTGATTTAAAAAAAGTAATACGTCAAGAATATTTAAAATGTGCTCAAGACCCAGTACATTTTATGCGTAAATATTGTTATATACAGCACCCACAACGTGGACGTATACAATTTAATTTATACCCATTTCAAGATAAAGTATTAACGTTAATGCGTGATAATCCATATTCGATTATCTTAAAATCTAGACAATTAGGTATCTCTACATTATCAGCGGGTTATTCTTTATGGTTAATGATATTCCATAAGGATAAAAATATTCTATGTATAGCAACAAAGCAAGAAACAGCTAAAAACATGGTTACAAAGGTAAAATTCATGTATGAAAATTTACCTTCATGGTTAAAAATTGATGCTCAAGAAAATAATAAATTAACATTACGATTATCTAATGGTTCCCAAATTAAAGCCACTTCAGCAAGTTCAGATGCGGGTAGATCAGAAGCAGTATCTTTACTACTAATCGATGAGGCAGCATTTATTGATAACATTGGAGAGATTTGGGCTTCGGCTCAACAAACATTAGCAACTGGAGGTGGATGTATAGCATTATCTACTCCTTATGGTACTGGTAATTGGTTTCATCAAACTTGGGTTAGAGCAGAAAATAGAGAAAATCAATTTTTACCTATTAAATTACCTTGGTACGTACACCCAGAAAGAGACCAAAAATGGAGAGACTCACAAGATGAATTATTAGGTGATCCTAGAATGGCAGCACAAGAATGTGATTGTGATTTTAGTACCTCTGGTGATATTGTATTTTATCCTGAATATATAGACTTTTATGAAAAAACATATATAAAAGATCCTATGGAAAGAAGAGGTGCAGACCAAAATTTATGGGTTTGGGAGTCACCTGATTATACAAGAGATTATGTTGTGGTAGCAGATGTTGCTCGTGGAGATGGAAAAGATTATTCTGCATGTCATGTAATTGATGTGGCAAATAATGTACAAGTTGCTGAATATAAGGGACAATTAGGTACTAAAGAATATGGTCATTTATTAGTAGGTCTAGCTACAGAATATAATGAAGCAATGTTAGTAATAGAAAATGCTAATATTGGTTGGGCAACTATACAAGTTGCTTTAGATAGGCAATATCCTAACCTCTACTATTCACAAAAGAGTGATTCCCCCAATGCTAGATCGTATTTTGATAAATACCAAGACCATTCAAAAATGGTAGCTGGTTTTACAATGTCTTCTAGAACAAGACCTATGGTAATAGGTAAATTTCAAGAGTACATTAGTGATAAAGGAGTAACAATACAATCAAAAAGGTTATTAGAGGAAATGAAAACCTTTATATGGAAAAATAATAGAGCAGAAGCACAAAGTGGATATAATGATGATTTAGTTATGTCATTTGGAATTGCTATGTATATTAGAGACACAGCATTAAAATTAAGACAACAGGGATTACAAGCAACTAAAAATGTCTTAGGAAGTATGACTGTAAATAGAACAGAATATCAAGGAGGATATGGCTTTTCAAAAGGGTCAGACAATCCTTACTACCGAGACATGGGGGGTAATAAAGAGGACATTAGATGGCTTCTTTAGGTAATATTTATAACAATAATAATAAATTATGGCTGATAAAAGCGTATTTTCAAGATTAAAAAGATTATTTTCAACTGATGTGATCATCAGAAATGTAGGTGGTGATCAAGTTAAGGTAATTGATAGTGGTAAAATCCAATCTACGGGTGAATTAGAAACAAATTCATTGATGGATAGATATAATAGAATATTTTCCACTAGTCCATCATCTTTATATGGAGCCCAATTTAATATCAATTATCAATATTTAAGACCTCAATTATACTCAGAATATGATGTAATGGATAATGATGCAATTATTGCCTCTGCCCTAGATATTTTAGCTGATGAATCAACTTTAAAAAATGATGTAGGTGAAGTGCTCCAAATTAGAAGTGCTAATGAAGATATACAAAAAATATTATATAATTTATTTTATGATGTATTAAATGTAGAATTTAATCTTTGGATGTGGATACGTCAAATGTGTAAATATGGTGATTTTTTCCTAAAATTAGATATAGCCGAAAAATTTGGTGTTTACAATGTAATTCCTTATACAGCTTATCATATTGAAAGACAAGAAGGATTTGATCCAGATAATCCATCTGCTATTAGATACCGATATGCTATGGATGGTATGGATAATTTAAGTTCAGGCATGTACCCAGTACCAGGAGCTGGTGGAGGTAATTTAATGAATGAAACTGGTATATTTTTTGATAATTATGAAATGGCTCATTTTAGATTAATATCTGATGTTAATTATTTACCTTATGGTAGATCATATATAGAACCTGCTCGTAAATTATATAAACAATATGTTTTAATGGAAGATGCAATGTTAATTCATAGAATTGCTCGTGCACCTGAAAAACGTATTTTTTACATGAATGTTGGGTCTATTCCTCCAAATGAGATAGATGCTTTTATGCAAAAAACAATTGGTAATTTAAAACGTACTCCATTTCAAGATAATAAAACTGGTGAATATAATTTAAAATTTAACCAACAAAATATGTTGGAAGACTTTTATATACCTGTTCGTGGAAATGATCAAACAACTAAAATTGAAACAACCCCAGGACTACAATATGATGGTATTCAAGATGTTGAATATTTAAGAGGTAAATTATTTGCTGCACTTAAAATACCAAAAGCATTTTTAGGATATGAAGAAGATATTGAAGGTAAATCAACACTAGCTGCTCAAGATATTAGATTTGCTCGTACTATTGAAAGACTTCAAAGAATAGTATTATCTGAATTAAATAAAATAGCATTAGTTCATTTATACACCCAAGGTTATACAGATGAAACCCTAACCAATTTCACACTACAGATGGCTAGCCCATCAATAGTATTAGAACAAGAAAAAATTGAATTATTAAAATCAAAAACTGAATTAGCTGGTACTATGTTAGAACAAGGTTTAGTACCTTCAGATTGGATTTATGATAATGTATATCATTTTAGTGAAGACCAATATGATGAATATAGAGAATTAACTAGAGAAGATGCTAAACGCAAATTTAGAATAGCTCAAATAGAAGCAGAAGGAAATGATCCTGTAGAAACAGGTAAGTCATATGGTACACCTCATGATTTAGCTTCATTATATGGTAAAGGAAGAACAATGTCAGACCCGGGTAATGTACCTGATGGTTATAATGAAGATGATCCTAAGTTAGGTCGTCCACAAAATACAATTACTAGTCGAAATAAACAAGATTCTAATTTTGGTAAGGATAGATTAGGAGTTGATAGTATGAAAAATAAAGATAAAAACGATTCTGATTCTATACGTAATAATTTTAAAGGTGGTAGCCCATTAGCTCTCGAAGGTGCTAAAGTATCATTCTTAAAAAATAAACAAATATTTGAAGCTTTAGACAAAAAGAATTTAGTATTTAAGTCTGATAAAGATGAGAGTAAATTATTAGATGAAAACCAATTAAAGAAGTAAAATACTTCACATATTTATAAATAAATATATTTTTTGATGAAAATAAAACACTCAAAGTACAAAAACACAGGAATATTATTTGAACTGTTAGTACGTCAAATTACCGCTGATACACTTAAAGGTGGTAATTCACCAGCTATAGATATCTTAAAAGAATATTTTGTCAATACTTCTTTAGGTAAAGAATACAAATTATATGAATCTGTACTTAAATCTAAAGTAGTAACTGAAGGTAGAGCTACATTAGTAATTGATACTATATTAGAAGCTTCTACTAAATTTAATAGAAAATCTTTAAAGAAGCAAAAATATAATTTGATTAATGAAATTAAAAAACATTATAATTTAGAATCTTTCTTTGGTTCTAAAATTACAAATTATAAGGAATTAGCTGCTTTATATACTTTAATAGAAAATGTTAATTCTAACTCAATTTCTAATCCCACTCAATTAGTGGATAATAAAGTTACTTTACTAGAACATTTAACTAAAAAAGAAATTACTCAAGACTCAAAACAAACAGTACTTGAAGAATTTTCTACATATGATAAAGATGTAAGAACTCTTACATATAAAGTATTATTAGAAAAATTTAATGATAAGTATGATTCATTAACAATGGATCAAAAACAAGTTCTTAAAGAATATATTAATTCAGTAGATTCAACCCCAGATTTAAGAAATTTTTATAATACTAAAATTAACGAATTAAAAAATATTTTAGTTAAAGAAACTAAAAATATTAAAGATAAAGCTACCCAAATTAAAATTACTGAGGTATCTAAATTTTTAACTGAATTAAAGAAAACAGACAAAGTTGGGGATAATAACTTAGTTGATTTGTTACGTTATTACCAACTAATAAATGAAATTCAGATAGTAAATGGAGTACAAATATAAACTTAAAGAAATAGAGGTAGGTGATACTAAGGTTACTGGAGGTGTAAAATCTGTAGTTACAGATATAGACCCTGAAACTGGTGCTATATCCTGGTCTGTTGATTATGTTCCTAATTTATCTAAGTTAGTTGAGGATTCTATGGAATTAGCTACTACAGCTAAAGGTGTGTATCAAAAAGCTAAAGATGATAAAAAATTCTTAGACATATACGAACAAGCAAAACAATTAAGAAATGTAATTCGTACTCATGTTAGAAATAACTACCCAGAAGATTATAAAAAAGCAATTAGGGAAGAAGAAGTAGAAGAAATCTCTACCTCAGGTGCAGCTGGTGCTTATAATACTCCTTATGCTTTTAAAAAAAAGAAAAAAAAAAGTAAATATAAAATGAAAATGCCATCTGGTATGGTAAGTTCTTTAGGTTATACTATGGATGAAGGTAAATTAGGTGATGGCGCAGACTTAGGCCCTGGACCAAAAGCAGGTCCTGATGGGGTTACTGATAGTGCTTATACTAAACAATTTAAATACAAATTAGTTCCTAAAAATAAAGATGGCACTTATGTGCAAAAAGGAGCAGGGATGATAGTTAAAAAACTTTATTAATATGTATAATCGTAATATTAACGAACAAGAAGATAAAGCATCTAAGTTTCACGAGGAACGTATAGAAGCTTTTGATAAATTAGAATCTAGATTTGAAGATATTAAAAAGGCAATTAAACTAGGTAAAATAGAAACAATAAAATATTACAGGGATAATCCTAATAGTTTCAATGTCGTAATAGGCACAGATATGATTAACGATTATTTTAACGATATAGAAACATTATTACAATAATATAATTATGAAACAAACACCAAATCAATTATTCGAACAACTTTCTAAGGAATTTGTTACAAAAAAAGATAAAGAGCTAATTAACGAAGAATTAGGTCAAGTAGTAACATTAAAGCCTATTAACACTATCGAGGCGAGTAATAAAGACCCCTTTTGGACTAAATTTGAAAACTTTCTTGCTGAAGGTGGTACATTAGATCCTATTGTAAATACTGAAGAAAAAGTAAATACAAAAGAAGAAGATGACAAAATTAAAGCTGAAGCTAAAAAAGTAGACAAAACAGTTGAAAACATAGATTCTCATAATTACGATTATAAATCAGAAAACATTAATAATGTTAATGCTCAAGAAGTACTAACTGGTGTTCAATTAGAAATTAAATATAATAAAGAATTATCTTTAGATGAAGCAATGGAATTAGCAGTTAAAAACTTAACTAAAGACCCATTACATTATGTAAAAGAAGGACAATTTGGAGTTAAAGGTTTAGGATACACAGAACCCAAAGTTCAAGAAAATACTGGTGAAACATATGGTGGTAGTGGATTTAGTGAAAAACTAAAGGATAGTAGCACTGAAATGCAAGTAGTAAAAGAATCTAAAGATGATGATGATTGTGGGTGTGGAAAAGAAGTAATTAATGAATCTTTTGGCCAAGTAGTAACTTCAGGAAACCCAAATTCATTAGCAGCTCAATCAGGGAATATTATTCGTCAAATGATGGCTGAAAAAGAAGAAGAGAAAAAGTTGCCTATGGATGAAATGGAAGATGAAGGTACCGCTGTATCTTATTCAGATACTACATCAGAAGCGGCAAAACCTGACTTTGCAGATATAGATGGAGACGGAGATAAAAAAGAAACAATGAAACAAGCTGCTAAAGATAAAAAGAAAAAAGTAAAAAAAGAAAGTATAGATTCTAAATTAGCAGAAATAGGAAAAGAGGCTGAAAAAGTAAAAATGGAAGCTCAATTAGATTTCTTGCATGACCACATTGATGAAAAAGTAAATAGAGTTAATTCAATTCAAGAAGATGAAAATTTAAGTGAATTAATTGATAAATCTAAGATGAAGCAAATGCAAAGAGAAATCAAAGATTTAGAAAGAAGAAAAGCTAAAATGGAAAGAATCTATGAAAAATCTTGTGGTAAAAAATATACTAAAAAAGAAATGGTAGATGAAATGGATGCTGTAAGCTTTAATGATAAAAACAATCCGACACAAGGACCAGCAGGTGAACGTGATCCTAAAAAAGTAGGACAATCTACAGGAGATTATAGTGTAAATAAATAAAAATGAGTAAAAAACTCTTAATAGAAACAAATAACTTTAAAATTAACCCTCTCCAGTTAACAGAAAATGTTAACAAGGAGACGGGTAATTTAATGGTTGAGGGAATTTTAGCTACTGCTGAAGTTAAAAATGGAAATGGTAGATATTATTCAAAAGATCTATGGAATAGAGAAATGGATAAATATAATGAACTTATTGAACAAAGACGTTCAATGGGAGAATTAGATCATCCTGAATCAACTGTTATAAATTTAAAAAATGTATCACATCTAATATCAGATTATTGGTGGGATGGTGATAATGTAATGGGTAAAATAGAAATTTTACCTACTCCCTCAGGTCAAATACTTAAAGAATTAATTAAAGCAGGTGTAACAGTAGGTGTTTCATCTCGTGGTATGGGATCATTAGAACAAAATGGTGGTGTAATGGAAGTACAAGATGACTTTGAATTACTATGTTGGGATTTTGTTTCAACACCATCTAACCCTGGTTCTTATATGCATACTTTAAATGAAGGAAAACAAGTTATTACTTATGATTATACGAATGTTAATAAAGTAGTACATGAAATCCTTTGTTCTAAAGGCTCTTGTCCCATTTTTTAATTTTTAAATAATCTACATATACGTATAACCGCAATGTGTCATGAGTATCTAGATATGACACCGATATATATTATTCCCTATTACGATTCTTAATAATCGTATTTCACAAAAAAAATTTTGAGATTATGGCAAACAATGATTTGTTAAAAGAAGCAATTGCCGATGCTAAAGCTGTTAAAGAAACTGCTATTGCAAACGCAAAACTTGCTCTTGAAGAAGCATTTACACCACATTTGAAATCTATGCTATCTGCAAAATTAGAAGAAATGGACAAAGAAGACGTTGACGAAGGATACGATAAGTATGAAGAAGACGACGTTAAAGAAGAAGTTTCTGAAGATACAGTAGAAGAAAAGAAAGAAGATATGGATGAAGCTAAAGAAGAGCTTGATGAAATTAACCTTGACGAATTACTTGCTGAACTTGAATTGGATGAAGACAAACGTACAGATGCTGAACAAGAAGGCTATAAGGACGGATTCGAAGACGCTAAAGACGACATCGAAAAAGAACTTAAATCTATGAAAGTATCAGAAGCAAAAGACGAAGATGAAAAAGTTGACGAAGCTAAAAAAAGCGACGACAAAGATGACATTAAGGAAGATGCTAGAACTGATGCTGAAGAAGAAGGCTACCTTGATGGTATGAAAGACGAAAAAGAAGACGAAGAAGACAAAGACGAAGATGAAGAAATTGATCTAGAAGATATGTCAGAAGACGACTTAAAAGGATTCATTGAGGATGTTATTAAAGATTTAGTAGCAGACGGAACAATTGAAGCAGGTGAGGATTTTGAAGAGGAAGATGTTGAAGACGTTGTAGACGTTGAAGACGTTGAAGATGTTGATGTTGATGTAGAAATTGACGAAGCAGTTAAAGGCGAAAAAGGTGCTGGAAACGAAGATGGTGACAAAGATGACACTAAAATCGAGAAAGAAACCGAAAAAATGAGATTTAAAGAAGCATTAGATGAAATCGAAGCTCTTAAAGTTGAATTGAACGAAGTTAATTTGCTTAACGCTAAATTACTCTACACAAACAAGATTTTCAAATCGAAAAATCTATCTGAAGATAAAAAAGTTAGAGTGCTTAAAGCATTTGACAAAGCATCTTCAGTAAAAGAAGCAAAAGTTGTCTTTGAAACATTAAATGAAGGAATAGCATCTAAAGTTACTCCTAAATATAATACAGTAAAAGGTGCAGCTTCAAAAGCTACAGGAACAATAACTGAAGCTAAAAAACCAATTATTGAAAGCAATGATGTATACAATCGTATGCGTAAACTTGCTGGATTAATTAAGTAAATTATTATAAACAACCCTTAAAAACAAAAAAAAATGAGCTTAAATACTCTTTTAGAAAGCGCGAACCCATACCAGTCTTTACAGTCTGACGCGGCTAGATTAGCTAGCAAATGGGAAAAAACAGGTTTGTTAGAAGGTTTAGGTGGTACTCATAAAAATAACATGGGTCTTATTCTTGAAAACCAAGCTAAACAACTTGTTGTTGAATCATCACAAACTAGTGGTGGTGTAAGTGGTGGTGGTACATTCCAATCACAAACTGGCGTAAACGTTGGTGGACAGTGGGCTGGTGTAGCTTTACCATTAGTACGTAAAGTATTTGGTCAAATTGCTGCACAGGAATTTGTATCAGTACAACCAATGAATTTACCTTCTGGTCTTGTATTTTTCCTAGATTT
The DNA here is from genome assembly GCA_024222485.1 of bacterium. GTDB lineage: Bacteria > RUG730 > RUG730 > RUG730 > JAAEPJ01 > JAAEPJ01. The sequence continues at coordinate 9,462 of JAAEPJ010000383.1, forward strand.
CCAATATGGATCTAGTAAATCTCCATTTACAGCTGGTGATTCTTTATATGGTGACAAAGGTGGAAATAATCCATTTGGTAACACAAATACAGGTGGTCTTTACGGATCTGGTCGTTTTGGATATTCTATCCAAAATACTCAATCAGCTGTAACTGCTACTCTTATTGAAGATGCTGAGTGGGATGATTTTAACTATAACTCTGATTTTTCTGCTTCTGCTGCTGCTGGTGATTACCAAGTAATTTCTGTTGCTGCTGCTGACTTAGCTTATGCTGATTTAGAAGGTGTTAAAGGATTCCAAATATTTACTGGATCTTTATCTTCTACTGTACCTACAGGATCTGATGGTACTGTTGCTGGTAAGCAATTATCTGAATTTACAGTTTACGATGGTACAAGTGTTAAATTTGTATGTGCTGATGCTGATATCGCAGCTGGTGGTGATCTTTCTGTAATCGTAAATTACCAAATCCAACCTCAAGATAATGCAAGAGGTGATTTTGAAGCTGGTAATGCAACTCCAAACGAATTCAATGATGAATCAGGAGCTAACTGTTGCCCAGACCAAGTTATTCCAGAAATCAACATTCAGATGCAATCATCTGCAATCGTTGCTAAAACTAGAAAACTGAAAGCTGTATGGACACCAGAATTTGCACAGGATTTAAATGCATACCATGCATTAGATGCTGAAGCTGAATTAACTTCTATCTTAAGCGAGTACATTTCATTAGAAATTGACTTAGAAATTCTTTCTATGTTAATCGAAGGTGCTGCTGCTGGAACAGAAACATGGTCAGCTGTAAATAACCAAGCAATTAATGGTCTTGTACAGTCTGACTTAGGATTCTACAATTCTCAAGGACAATGGTTCCAAACTTTAGGAACTAAAATTCAGAAATTAAGTAACATCATTCACCAGAAAACTCTACGTGGTGGTGCTAACTTTATGGTTGTTTCTCCAAGTGTAGCAACTATTTTGGAATCTATTCCAGGATTTGCTGCTGACACAGATGGTGATGCTGCTAAAATGAATTATGCATTTGGTGTACAAAAAGTTGGTAGCTTAAATAGCCGCCAAAAAGTATACAAAAACCCTTACATGACTGCTAACACAATCCTATTAGGATACCGTGGTACTCAGTTCTTAGAAAGTGGTGCTGTATTTGCTCCTTACATTCCGTTAATCATGACTCCACTTGTATACGATCCAGATACGTTCGTACCAAGAAAAGGTCTATTAACTAGATATGCTAAGAAAATGGTTCGTCCAGAATTTTATGGAAAAATCAACGTAGCAGGTTTAAATACTCTATAGTATATAGATTAATAAATCTTGATAAAATTAACCCGGTCTTTGACCGGGTTTTTTTTTACTTTTCATATGTATAATAAAATGCGTTATACACAAACTATATTTATCTCTCTATATAGCTATATCACTAATTTAATGTTTTTTAACGTATTTACTACGGTTACATTCACTGATAACATAACCTTTAATCTCAAGAATTTATGGCAAGTAAACACCATACGGATGATGTGTATCGTCCTAAAAGAATTCCTAAAAACCCAATTAAGTTCAAACTCCAACTTAATGCCGAACAAAAAGAAGCAAAACAAGCAATACTTGATAATACAGTCACTCTTTTAGGTGGAAGTGCAGGTAGTGGAAAAACATTATTAGCATGTAATGTTGCTTTAGATGGATTGCTACGAAGACAATATGATAAAATTATAATAACCAGACCTACAGTATCAAAAGAAGAAATAGGATTTCTACCTGGTGATTTAAGAGAAAAAATGGACCCATGGGTTCAACCTATTTACCAAAATTTCTTTCAATTATATGATAAAGTTAAAATTGAAAAACTTATTGAAGATGGGAAAATAGAAATTGTACCTGTATCATTTATGAGAGGTAGAACATTTTTAGATTCAATGATTATTGTTGATGAAGCACAAAATGTTACTCATGAACAAATGGAAATGATTACTTCACGTTTAGGATTAAGAAGTAAAATGATGGTATGTGGTGATGCTCAACAAACAGATTTAAAGAAAAAATCGGATTCTGGATTTAAATTTTTATATGCTGCTGCTAGAAAAATAAAAAATTTAGAAGCAATTACTTTAACTACTAATCATAGAAACGAAATAGTTGAAGATTTATTAGAATATTATCAAGAAGCTGTTGATAAAGGAATATCAATTATAACTTCTGGTTCTAATAATTATAATAATAGAAATTAGTACCATATTTATAATAAAATTAAACAATGGCAATATGTAATCCTACAGGATCATTATCTGTAACCATTAAAGAAGAAATAAGGCTTCCTAATGGAAATATGGAACAATCTATTAATACTGAAGTTATTAAAGATGTTAATCAGATAATGAAAAGAACTGATACTATTTCTACCACATTTAGTGGAAGTGGAATTGAAATTTTAAGATTTGTAGACTCTGAAGAACAACAAACAGCGGGTTCATTTGTACGAGATACTGTTAAATATATGAGATTTACAAACTTATGTCCACATCATTATGTATCTTTATATTTAATCCAAGATAGCCCAGACGCACAAAGCCCAAATACAGGTAATGTAGGGTCTGGAGATGAAACTTTATTTAAATTAGATGCAGGAAAATCAATGGTATTTTCAAATGCCCAATTTCAAGGAACTGATTACTATGATTATGTAGTAGAAGGTTATGTAGATATCCAGTATTTTTCATCATTTGCCTCTTTAACATCAATTAAAGCAAAAGCAGATGAAGCAGATGTTCAAATAGAATATTTTATAGCTTCTTCTTAATATTTATAATAAAATTAAATTTAATAAAAAATGGCATTAACATTTAGAACAGGTTCAGACGGTATTGGAAGAGCTCTAACAATAAATGAGTTGGATAACAACTTTAGATATTTTACTGGGTCTCATTCAATAACAGGGTCTTTAGAAATCGATGGTAATATAATTATAACAGGGAGTATTATACCTGAAGGTGTAGGAGTCCATAATATAGGATCAGTTGATAATCCTTTTAATGAAGTATTTGTATCTAGTGATTCAATTATATTTGTAAGTGGTTCAACTACAAGCTCATTTGGAATAGATTCATCAGGATCAATGATAGGTTCTTTTAATGGAGACTTAACTGGTTCCTTTACAGGATCAGGAGATGGTAACTTTAGAGGATCTTTTGATGGTGTCTTTACAGGATCAATAGACGGAACAGAATTTTATATTTATAACTTACCTACTACAGAACCTGCAGAATCTGGTAGATTATGGCTATCAGGTAGTGCTGAAAATTCTAAATATTTAATGGTAAGAGATTAATCTTTATTTAAATAAAAAATAAAATTATAGGGACTCAACTTGAGTCCCTTTTTTTCATATTTATAATAAAACTAATTATATTATGAATGTACCTATATATGATGGTAACCCTTTATGGAATCCAGATTCAGTACCTTTTGGATTTTACAATAATAGTATTGAATTTCAAGTTGACTGTGTAAAAGTTGCTGAATTTTGTGCTATTAGGTTAGGTTATCCTTTAGTTGACATTGAATTACAATCAAGTTCATTTTTTACTGCTTTTGAAGAAGCAATTACAGTATATGGAAATGAATTATACTCCTATTTAGTTAGAGATAATATGCTAACCTTAGAAGGATTTGAAATTACAGATTTTGTTTTTCTAAATGATAGTATAGTTACTCCTAATTTAGGAGCAATTATAAGAATGTCAGAACAATATGGTGCAGAAGCAGGTACTGGAGGTAATGTACCTTGGTATAAAGGAAATATACCATTAACTTCTAGTGTTCAAGATTATGATTTAAAAGCCTGGGCTAAAGAACAAAATATAACAGGTAGTATAGAAATTAAACGAGTATTCTATCAAGAACCAGTTCCAGCCTCAGCAAGATATTTAGATCCCTATGATGGTTTTGGTTTTGGTGGAGTAGCAGCTGCTGGATTAATGGAAATGGGAGGCTTTGGTGGTGGAATGGGTTATTTAATGATGCCCCTTAGTTATGATATGCAAGTAATTCAAGCTATTGAAATGAATGAAATGGTTAGAATATCAAACTATAGTTTTGAAATGCATGATAATGTATTAAGAGTATTTCCTATACCAACAAATAATAATCATCATATTGAAGCAGAAGGCTCTAGTTCTTGTGCTGGAAATATGTGGTTTGAGTACATTAAAGTAAATGACAGAATAAGTGGAAGCGTAGATCCAGCATGTGGACAAGTAACAAATGCCTCTAATATGCCCTATACTAATCCTAATTATGATTTAATTAACTCAATTGGTAGACAATGGATTTTTGAATTTACTTTAGCTTTAGTAAAAGAAATTTTAGGGTATGTAAGAGGAAAATATGGTACAATTCCAATCCCTAATGCTGAAATGACTTTAAACCAATCAGATTTATTAGCAGCAGCAACAGCAGAAAAAACAGCATTATTAGAAAGATTAAGAGCATATTTTGACGAGATGTCTCGTGCTTCATTATTAGCTAGAAGAGCTAATGAAAAAGAAAGTAGAGATAAAGAATTAGAAGGTGTCCCAACATTTATTTACATAGGATAATATGGCGATGTATACAAGACTCAGGGATGTATCTCTCCTGAGACATTTAAATAGAGAATTAATGGGTAATATTATTACTCAACAGTGTGCTTTATATCAATTTAAACTAGAAGAAACTAAAGTTAATATTTATGGTGAAGCTGCTGGTGAAAAATTTTATAATGGTCCTTTCTTATTTAATGTATTAATAAATAGACAAGATCAACAATATGGTGAAGATGAAGAAGGAATACAATTCAACCAACCTATTGATTTTTATTTTTTATTAGATGACTTAAAAGCTGTTAGCCCTGAATACCCTTACGGAAATCCAGATGCATCAGTAGTTCCAGAAGTGGGTGATATAATTTTATATCAGGAAGGATATTATGGGGTACAAAGTACAGTAGCTAACCAATATTGGGGAGGAAAAAATCCATCATATCCTAATAATAACTCTGATGGTACACCAAACCCTTTAAACCCTGGTTTAGACCAATTTGGAAATAATGTATCATTATTAGTATCAACCTATTATATACCAGCTGATAAAGTTGCTATATCACCATATAAAGAAAGATTTTAATGGCTATAAGAAAACCTATACCTAAAACCCAAAAAGAATTGAGCATAGCTCAACAGACTCCATCTAGTGAAAGATATGGAAATCCTAATATTCCTGTAGCTTCAAATTTAAGTGAAACTGGTATAGAATTTAATAGGTCTGAAAAATTATCTTGGACAGGTGATACAACAAAACCTTTCTCAATTGGTATTAAAGATTTAGATGAAGCAGTATTTTATTACTTCCAAAATGTAATTAAACCCTTTGTTTATCAAAATGGAGAAAGAAGAGAAGTACCTGTAATTTATGGTTCACCTGAAAGATGGAAATCATTTCAAAAAGATAACTATTATAGAGATAAAAAAGGTGCTATAATGTTACCTATTATAGTGTTAAAAAGAAATTCTATAACTAAAGATAGAACTGTATACAATAAGTTAGATGCTAACAGTCCTAATTTATATGGAAGTTTTCAACGTACTTACAACCCTAAAAATTTTTATAGCAATTTTGCAGCAATAAATAACGCAATACCAGCACAACAATTTTATGCTGTAGCTGTTCCTGATTTTGTTAATATAGAATATAGTTGTTTAATTCAAACTTACTATATGGAACAATTAAATAAAATAATTGAATCATGTGAATATGCATCTGATGCTTATTGGGGTAATCCTGAAAGGTTTAAATTTAGGGCTTTTATAGATAGTTTTTCTACAGAAACTTCTTTAACACCTAATAAAGATAGATTAGTAAAAGGTACATTTAATATTAGATTAAGAGGATATATTATTCCTGATACTATACAAAAAGATATGAATTCAATATCTAAATATAATACTAAATCTAAATTTATTATTCAAATGGAAACAACTTCAAACCCAGAAATATTTAAAGAAGGAGTTACAAAAACAAAAGATGGTAGAACAAGAAGACAAAGAGAAGATCAAGGAGAAATATCAAATATCTCAGATGTAACCCCAGGAACAGAATTAAAAACATAGGATATATGGCTAGTAATATTAGATTTGTAGATGACTTAAAAGTAGGAGCATATACTGTCTCAGGTGGACAAGGTGGTGGTACAGTAATAGATAATAATTTTAATAATTATGTATTAACTGCAACTGGTAATGATAATATTAAGGGTAATACAGCATTACAGTTTGATGGTGTTAACTTAGGAATAGGAGGTCCTTCAAATGGTGCTAGATTTGAAATTAATGATGATACAGGACGTGATTTATTATTAATAAAAAATTCAAGTAACCAAGGTATAAAAGTAACTAGTGAAGGAGTATTTCAATTAATTAAATTTAACACCTTACCAGGTACAGCCCCAGAAGGTGGGTTAGCTATATCTTCTAATAACTTTTATGTAGGTTTATAAATAGTAAATATATTTATAATATGTATAATAAATTGGATAATATAAAATTAAAATAATAAAAAATGGCAAATTGGAAAAAGGTAATAGTTAGTGGATCAAATGCAGAATTAGCAGAATTATCCCTATCAAATTTATCAACTCAATCAAGTGAGGAAACTGTATTAGTAATCAGTCCTGCTGGAGTAGTTGGTACTAGGGAAAATGCAGCAAGTTCTGGTACTTCCGGATCTTCAGGTACTTCGGGTTCAAGTGGGTCATCTGGTACATCGGGAGCTGATGGTTCCTCAGGTTCATCAGGATCAAGTGGTTCTTCAGGTTCCTCAGGTTCTTCAGGATCAAGTGGTTCTTCAGGCTCTTCAGGCTCTTCAGGTACATCAGGCTCTTCAGGCTCTTCAGGTACATCAGGTGCAGATGGTTCTTCAGGAACTTCAGGTACTTCAGGTGCAGATGGATCAAGTGGATCAAGCGGTACTTCAGGATCAAGTGGTTCTTCAGGTACTTCTGGTGTAGATGGTTCTTCAGGAACTTCAGGTACTTCGGGTGCAGATGGTTCTAGTGGTACAAGTGGTTCATCAGGAACTTCTGGTTCTTCAGGTTCATCAGGAACAAGTGGTTCATCTGGTTCCTCAGGTTCTTCAGGAACAAGTGGTTCTTCAGGATCAAGCGGTACTTCAGGTTCATCAGGTTCATCAGGAACTTCAGGATCATCAGGATCAAGTGGAACAAGTGGTGTAATTAATGTTACTAATTCCGGTGATAATAGAGTATTAACTGACATTGATGGTGATAGTGCCAATGCAGAACAAAATATGACATTTGTCAGTAATGGTGGTTCTACAGTAGGTGGTTTATTAACTGTAACAGGTGATGTTGTAATTAGTCATGATTTAACAGTACAAGGTACAGCATCTTTCCAAAACTCAGAAAATTTATTAGTAGCTGATAGATTTATCTTAATGGCTTCTGGTTCTACTTCTGTAGGAGATGGTGGTATTGTAGTACAACAAGATACTCAAGATTATGGTGACGCTTTTGCATTTGATGGTTTATCAACTGAAAGATGGGGTATAACAAGTTCTTTCCATGCTAGTGGTTCAGGATTTACACCAGATGCTTTCATGGCAACAGTAGTAGTAGGTTCAGGTGGAGCATTACCTTCTTCTGCCCCTACTAGATACCAAGCTGAAGGTAATATATTTACATCTGCTTCAGGTGATATTTATATTTACTCTTAAAAAGGTAAAAAAAAATTGTTATTAAAAAAATTAAAAAGGTTTATGGGATTTAAATCTAATAAAGTTGAAATAAAAGGAGTATCTACTGATGAAGTTGGTACTCCTTTAACTCATAGTGTAGAATTAACAGAAAAAGAAATAGAATTAATATTACTTACTGTAAAAAATAGTTTATTTAAAGGAGAATATGTAGAAATACTTTATAATTTAACTTTAAAAATTCAAGAAAAATATAAAACCATTAAAAAATTATAGTTATGTCTTACAATTTAACAAATCTTTCTTTAAGAGAGTTACGTGCTCTTAGAAAATCCACAGATTTTATTCCTATAACAGGTATTGATGCTATTTTTATTGGTACTTTACAAGTAAAATTAAACCAAAAAATTGAAAGTGTTGAGCAACAAGTAGAAGAGGAATCTACAATTCCTTCACCCCCTGGTCAATAGGAAAAATATAAACTATATTTATAACTATATTACGGCCCATAAGGGAAGTGGACTAGATAACTAGTAGCCAACCTAATAAATTTATTAATATGCCAAATTGGAAAAAAGTCATTATAAGTGGCAGCAACGCTGTACTTAACCAAATAACAGCCTCAGGAAATGTTGTAATAGATTCAGCAGATGCAGGAGGAACTATTTTAGATGTTCAAGGAACTCAGGGTCAATTATTTTCAGTAACAGATGATTTAACAGGAATAGTATTTGCAGCAGCTGATATATCAGGTGTTCCAATTTTATCTGTAAGTGGTTCAGGTTTAACCATGATTGATGGAACTTTACAAATTCCAAATTTGCCTAATATAACAACTAGTAATGATGTATTAGTAATAGATTCAAGTGGTAATATAGGTTATGAAGCAAATGCAGCTTCAAGTGGTACTTCAGGAACATCAGGTTCATCAGGAACTTCAGGTTCAAGTGGAACTTCTGGTTCTTCAGGAACATCAGGAAGTTCAGGTTCATCTGGTACATCAGGAAGTTCAGGTTCATCTGGTACATCAGGATCTAGTGGTTCCTCAGGTACATCAGGTACTTCGGGAGCAGACGGTTCTTCAGGTACTTCAGGAACATCAGGTTCTTCTGGTTCATCCGGTACTTCAGGAAATTCAGGTTCATCTGGATCAAGTGGAACTTCAGGTTCAAGTGGTTCAAGTGGAACTTCAGGCGCAGATGGTTCTTCTGGTACTTCTGGTACTTCAGGTTCAAGTGGATCAAGTGGTACTTCAGGAAATTCAGGATCATCTGGATCAAGTGGTACTTCAGGAAGTTCAGGCACATCAGGCTCTTCAGGCTCTTCAGGCACATCAGGTGCTGATGGTTCTTCAGGTACTTCAGGTACTTCAGGTAGCTCAGGTTCAAGTGGAACTTCAGGAAATTCAGGTTCATCAGGATCATCAGGAACTTCAGGAAATTCAGGCTCATCAGGATCATCAGGAACTTCTGGTTCAAGTGGTTCAAGTGGATCAAGTGGTACTTCAGGAAATTCAGGCTCTTCAGGCTCTTCAGGAACATCAGGAAGCTCAGGTTCATCTGGTACATCAGGAAATAGTGGTTCTTCAGGAACATCAGGATCGTCAGGAACAAGTGGCTCTTCAGGTACTTCAGGTTCAAGTGGAACTTCAGGACAAGATGGTAACTTTGGTGGTGCTACATTTGACTATACTTTTAGTACTTCTACTACAATTTCAAACCCAGGGGGAGGAAATATAAGATTAAATAATTCAACACAAACCTCTGCAACAGTAGCTGCAATTAGTGAAGTTGATGATCAAGGAAATTCTGTTCAATCATTTTTTGAAACAATAGATTCATCAACATCAGCTATAAAAGGTCATATGAGATTATCAGATAAAGATGATCCTTTAGATTTTATACTATTTGCCCTTGATGAGTTAGTTGACCAAGGGACTTGGTGGCAATTTACAATAATACTTGAATCCCAAGGGGGTAATGCTTTAACAAACGGTGAAGATATTATAGCATCCTTTGTAACAACAGGTGATAGAGGAGATGATGGTACATCAGGATCTAGTGGATCAAGTGGTACATCAGGTTCCTCAGGAACAAGTGGTTCATCTGGTACTTCTGGTTCTTCAGGAACATCAGGTTCATCAGGATCATCTGGTACATCTGGTTCTTCAGGTTCAAGTGGTACTTCAGGTACAAGTGGTTCAAGTGGAACTTCGGGTTCAAGTGGTTCAAGTGGAATATCTGGTTCTTCAGGTTCATCAGGAACTTCAGGTTCAAGTGGAACTTCTGGTTCTTCAGGAACATCAGGAAGTTCAGGTTCAAGTGGGACTTCAGGTTCAAGTGGTTCAAGTGGAACTTCCGGTATTTCTGGTAACCCAGGTTCATCTGGATCATCAGGAACTTCAGGTTCAAGTGGTTCAAGTGGAACTTCCGGTTCTTCAGGAACATCAGGTTCATCTGGATCTTCAGGAACATCAGGTTCATCAGGATCATCTGGTACATCTGGTTCTTCAGGAACATCAGGTTCATCAGGATCATCAGGAACATCAGGTTCATCTGGATCAAGTGGAACCTCAGGTTCAAGTGGCTCAAGTGGAACTTCAGGTTCATCTGGAAGTTCAGGTACTTCAGGTTCATCAGGTACTAGCGGAACAGGGTTTAATACTATTTCTACTCCAGGTAGTTGTAGATTATTAACAGCTAATGGGTCATCAACAAACGCTGCATGTGCAAAATCAACATTAAAATATTCAAGTGGAGGAGAACTACAAAATACAGGTGGGGGTGTTACAATTCCTGCAGGAGAATATTTTAGATTAGATAATGATGAAGATGGATTTAATAATATTTCTGCAGATTCACAAGATGTCCTAGGTTTTGGTGCAGGTGCTATGTTATTTGGATCAGCTACTGATGCAAAAGCTAAATTTGTTTTTTTAGATGGTGAAGATTTTTCTTTAAGTTGTTCTCAAGTAACAGCAGGTGCTATATGTGCTGGGGTATCAACTTCTATAAATTCGAGTGCTCATAATTCTTCAATTTTAGGGGGTTGTGGTAATACCATTAATAGTTCAGGTGTTCACTCATCAGTAGTTGGTGGTTTGAGAAACTGTTTAAATGGTCAATACAGTACTATAGTTGGAGGACGGGATAACTGTTTAGCAACCGGTACATGCTTATCTACTATTGTAGGAGGTTCTAATAATTGTTCTAGTATATGTGGTATCTTTATAGGAGGAGGAGGCAGCAATAGTATAGTACAGGGAAAAAACTCTTCAATTGTAGGAGGTGCCCAAAATTCCATAAATACAAATACTAATTGTCAGTATAATTTTATAGGGGGAGGATATTTAAATTCCCTAGGAGTAAATACAGGTTATAGTAGTATTATTGGAGGACAGTGTAATTCTATGAATACTTCTGCTAATGCTTCCATTTTAGGAGGATGCCGAAACTCAGTTGGTTGTGCTGCTTGGAGCATAGTACTAGGGGGTTCTAGTAACCAAATATCAAGTGGTTGCTGTAATATTATAGGAAATGGTGGTTCTAACTGTATAGCATTTGCTACAGGAAATACAATAGGTGGTGGTAAATTTAATAAAATTTGTAATAGAGATTTTAGTGCTATTGTAGGAGGTTCCCAAAATCAAATAATTACTGCTTGTTGTAGTTTTATTGGTGGGGGGCAAAGCAATAGTATTTGTAATAGTAGCTTTAGTGGTATTGTAGGAGGATGCAGTAATCTTATGAATAGTAAATCCTATACTTTTATTATGGGTAAATCTTTAACTGCTACTGCTAATTGTACCACTTATTTTAATAACGCAACAGTAGCATGTCATTTACAAGTTGGTGGAACATCTACACTTAATTCAACAACTGGTAGAATTGATGCAACAAATGATGTTGTAGCATTTTCTACATCAGATAGAAGATTAAAATGTAATATTAAACCTATCCAAAATGCTTTATGTAAAGTAATTGGAGTAACAGGTAACACATTTGATTGGAAGGAATTAACTCAAGAAGAAACAAAAACAATACACGGTAATACAGGCAAAGATGTAGGAGTAATAGCCCAGGAAATAGAATCAATTTTACCTGAAGCAGTCACAACTAGAGATAGTGGGTATAAAGCTGTTAATTATGAAAAAATTGTTCCTTTATTAATAGAAGCAGTTAAAACTCTAACTTTAAAAGTAGAAGAACTAGAATCAAAAATAGGTGGGGATATCTAATACTTTTTTGTATATTTCCCCTCTATGAAGATATGTTTAATTACAAATAATACTCGAGGGTATACTAATGATATTTTAATTTTTAATAAATTACTAGAAACTTTAGATCTTTCTCCTAAAGATGTATTTTATTTAAAGAATTTTAATGATGTCTATCATATAAATGATAATTATACTCATTCTTTAGTTTTATTAGATTACAAATCTACAAATATCACCCAACATCAAGAATTTTTTTCTGAAATTAAAATCCCTAGAATTTTTATAATCGATACTATACCTAAAATCCATAGGGATTTAGATATTTTATTTAATAAAGAATTAAGAAAACACCAATACCCCTTACTTACCAGCTTACCTTTCAATCTTCAGCTTTTTTTATATAATGAATATGCTGATGCCTTATTATTTTATAGTAATAGAGATCAAAAATATTTTCAAGATATTTATCCCTTAAAAAACCCAACTCCCTCATATGTAATACCTCCTTCTTTAGGAAATAAAGAAGATATTCAAATAGATTTTACTCATTTTTTCCCTAATAATAACATAGGATTTAATGGTTCCCCATCTTTTTCAAATGGTATTTACCATATTTTTGATACTTTGAATAATTTTCCTAATTATACCTTAAGTTTATTTGGTAATCATGGTAGAAATGAAGTATCTAATGAAATATTAGCAAATTTTATTACAGATCAAAGTCCCAATATAAATTTTAATGGTAAACTAAAAGATACAAATAAGTTTTTTAAAAACAATCATATATACCATAACATCTCAGTATATGATTCTTTTAATTATTTTACTTTCACTAGTTTATTAAATGGTATGGTACCTATTTTAAGTACTTCTTCATCAACTGCTGAATATTTTATAGACTATCCCTTTATTTCTGACTTGGATGTTAATTCTATTTATAATACGTTAAATAATATAACATCAACCCCTATTAAAGAACTAAAAGAAATTTTAATAGATACTTCTTTACGTTTAAAACATATGAATAATAAGAATATTAAAAATGAATATTATAATTTCCTAAATAATTTATAATATGAAAATAAAAAATAATACTTTAGGATTTGATAAAATCTATGTTATAAACTTAAAGCGTAGACTAGATAGAAAAACAACTTTAATAAAAGAAAACCCTAATTTAGATTTTACATTTATTGAAGCTATTGATGGTAAAAACTTAATTCAAAAAGAATTACTACACAAAAAACAAATAAATACTTCTTTTTTTGATCCTAGTGGTATGGTTACTATGGGGGTATTTGCTTGTGCCCTTTCTCATAAAAAAGCATGGGATCAAGCCTTAATAGATGGGGTAGAAAACGCTCTATTTTTAGAAGATGATATATTCTTACCAGAAAAATTAAATACTTTAAATGAGTTAACTCCTTATTATCAAGATATATTTAATGAAATACAAAGTATAGATTATGATATTCTTTTTTTAGGTAAAAAATCCTTATTTCAAGAAGGAATAAATGTTGGGAAATATTTAACAATACCTCGATATAACTCTAACCATAATGGAGCACATGCTTATGTAGTTAACAAAAAAACAATCCAGGATTTATCAGATAATTATCTTCCAATAAAATATGCTGCAGATGTTTATTTAGAACAATTTTATAATACCCATAAAGTATTAACCCTAAAAAAGAGTATTATAAGACAAGTTTCAGATATTGTAGACCCAGGAATAGCAGATTCTGATACCTTTTATAATGATTTTAGAGAAGGAGGAGGGAGAGTAGGAATATCTTTTGATGAAGAAGGAAATGTTATTAACAAAAGAATAGCACAATATTTAAAACATCCAAAAGATACATTAGATCAATATACAGAAATAATTTTATCACGACCTAAATTTGGTATTCAAAATTTTAACCCTCCTAAAAATAAAGGAAATAATGTTAATTTTTTTAGTATTACAAAATTATTAAATCATTTATCAGAAAACTTAAGTGAGAAAGTAAAAATGGTAGAAATTAATAGCCATTTAGGTGAAAATTCTTTTTTCTTTGGTTGTAGTGGTTTATTTTCTAATATATATTCTATTGATCCATATAAAGGAAAAGATAAATTTAATATAGAAAATAATATAACATGGGAGGATATTAAAATAGGATTTCATAGTAATACTTATATTTTTGAGGAAATTTTAAATCATCTTCAATTTCCTCCTGAAAAAGCATTAGAATATATCCCTAAAATATCTTTTTTATATATTAATAATAGAAAAAAAGAAGATATTTCTAATCTTATAAATTTATATCTTCCTAAAATAAAAAATAAGGGTTTTATAGGAGGTAATAATATCAATGACGCTCCCCCAAATTCTACCATATATGGTAATAATTGGATTATTGAGAAAGAAAAAATACATATTTATAATAAATTAAAATAAACAACAAATGATATATACTTGGAAAATTCTTGATTTAGAAAGTTTAAAATCTTCTGGTTTAGTTACAAAAGTATCTTACCAATGTGATGCCCATAAAAATAGTCTTTACACTCGTCGTATAGGAGAAATTATTTTAACAGGATCTATAGATGATGAAGGATATATAGAATATGACAATTTAACCCAGGATAATGTTTTAGGGTGGTTAGATTCTAAAATTGATAAAAGTGCAATAGAAACTTCTTTATCTGAATCTATAGCTTTAGATGAAATTGAAATTTCTTCTAGCATTCAAACTAAAATAGGAGTTCCTTGGGGTGAATAAATAGTTTACGTATATTAGTTTTAAATAAAAAGTTATAAATGAATATTATATTTCAAATAGACGGGGGTCTAGGTAAAAGTATTATGGCTACGGCCATGGTCAAAGTAATAAAAAAACGTTATAAAAATGCTAATTTAATAGTAATAACATCATATACGGATGTATTTCTTAATAATCCCTACATACATGAAGTACATCGAACTGACCAAATAAATGGTTTATATCTTAAACATATTAAGGACCAAAATTGTAAAGTTTTTGCTTCTGAGCCTTATAAAGACACAGATTTTATAACAGAAAAACCTATAAATTTGCTTAAAACTTGGTGTAAAGTTTTAGGGCTACGTTATAATAATGAACAACCACAAATATATTTAACTCAACCTGAGATAGAATATTTTACTCCTTATTATACTAATGATAAACCTATTTTAGCTATTCAACCTCATGGTGGTCCTGAGGGAATGGGTTATCAATATTCATGGACAAGGGATATACCAAGCCCAACTGTAAAACAAATAATAGAGCATTACAAAGAATCTCATTTAATAATCCACATTAAAAGACAGGACCAAATAGTATATGAAAATACACTTCAAGCTTTAGATGGATTTAGAAGTATTGCTATTTTATTACAAATGTCAGATAAAAGATTACTTATAGATTCTTTTTCTCAACATATGGCAGCGGCTTTAAATTTAAAATCAACAGTATGTTGGGTTACTACAAAACCTGAAATATTTGGTTATAAAATACATGATAATATATTAGCAGAACCCTTTACTAAAGAACCAGATCATACTTCTAAAATCTATAATCCTTTTGCCTTATCGGAAAATATACATTCAATTCCTTATAATAATTTAAATGAGGTGTTTGATACAAATAAAATAATTTCTTCTTTAAATTAATAAGAATGTCTAATAAAAAACCAAAATTATTTACCCATGGTTGTTATATTGGGACAACTGGGTTTAATAATCATACCAGAGATTTTTTTAGAGAATTATCTAAAAACTATGAAATAAAAGTTAGGAATTTTACTGTTGGGAAACATTGGAAAGGTTTAGAAGATGAGCCTTTTAATAAAGAAGAATATTTAACACCTTCTGATAAAATTCTTCTAGAGCAACAAACATATTTTAATAATGAACACGAATTAAATGATTTTCCAATTTATCAAAAATATTCTAATAATTTTGATCACGACCTTAATATAGTTTTAGCTGAAGTAAACCATCATTATTTCTATCAGAATTATGAAGGCCCAAAAATAGGATATACAGTGTGGGAAACAACTCGTTATCCTGATTATTTTCTTAATAAATTAAAAGAATATGATCAATTATGGGTACCTTCAGAATGGCAAAAACAATGTAATATAGAACAGGGAATACCAGAAGATAAAATTAAAATTATTCCAGAAGCGGTTGATGCAAAAACTTTCTATCCCAATCCTGAAGCAAATTTACCTGAATATGATGATGGTAGATTTAAATTTATACATTTTGGTAGATGGGATTATAGAAAATCAACAAAAGAAATTATAGAATCTTTTTTAGAAGAATTTGGGGTAGATGAACCTGTAGATTTAATTTTATCTATAGATAACAATTTTGCAAAAGATAAATTAGAAACTACTGAAAATAGACTTAAAAACTATAATTTAGAAGATCCTAGATTAAAAATAAAACATTTTCCTTCTAGAGAAGATTATATACAGTACTTACAAAAGGGTCATGTATTTTTATCTTGTGCTCGTGCTGAAGGATGGAATTTACCTTTAATAGAAGCAATGGCATGTGGTACCCCTTCAATATATTCTAATTGTAGCGCTCAACTCCAATTTGCTAAAGGTAAAGGACTTCCAGTTAAAGTAACAGGTAAAAAACCTGCTATAATGGGTGAATATAGTACATTCTCTCAATCTGATATGACGGGTGAATTTTATACCCCTGATTATGAAGATTTAAAAAGAGTAATGAGAGACGCTTATAAAAATTATAATAAGCATAAAAAACAGGCTTTAAAAGAATCTAAAGAGATAAGGGATAAATTTACTTGGAAAAAAGCTGCAGAATTAGCAAGTGTAGAAATTGATGAATTATATAATAATCTCCCTAAGAATATTATAGAAATAAGCTTTGATGAAGGACCTAAAGTAGAAATAAGGGGTTGTAGAAAAAATAAATACTTTATTGAATTTATAGATAGTTCTACAAATCAAGTTATACATAGTGATACTATAAGTAATAATATGTGGACTAAATGTAGCAAAAAATATTATGTTCCCTGGATTATCAAAATTAATGAAAAAATAGTACATAAATTTGATTTAACTGATAAAGATGTTAAATTATCATTTGAATCTAATTCTGTAGGAGATACTTTAGCATGGGCCCCCCAAATGTTAGAATTTCAAAAAAAACATAATTGTAAAGTAACAGTTTCAACTTTTCATAATGAATGGTTTAAAAATTTAGAAGCTTATAAAAATATTAATTTTATTCAACCTAATATACCTTTTGAAGCTTATGCACATTATAGAATAGGATGGTTTAAAACTGATGGAAAATGGGATTCTGGGTTTAGAAACCCTAATCAACCCAATACTATTCCTTTAATTCAAGCTGCTACTGACATATTAGGTCTACCCTATAAAGAAATTAATAAGGGTGTTGACTTCACCCCAGGAAAAAGACCTATAAAAGGAAAATACATTTGTATAGGTCCAAGGGCAACAGCAGGTTTAAAAGAATGGCCTTATTCAAATTGGAGGGTATTAGCAAATAAATTACATAAAAAAGGATATAAAATAGTTAATTTATCCTATGAAGGATTTACAGGAACAAACATTATTAATAAACAAAAGTTAAATTGGGAAAAAACATTCAATTATCTTTACCATTCAGATTTATTTATAGGATTGGGATCAGGTTTATCTTGGGTTAATTGGGCTCTAAATAAGAGGACAGTAATGATTAATAATTTTATTCCTTTTGGGTATGAATTTACTAATAAGTTAATTAAAATTGAAAATAATTCTGTATGTAATAATTGTTGGGTAAATAAAGATTATATCTTTGACCCCGGGGACTGGAATTGGTGCCCCAAAAATAAGGGAACTAAAGACCAACATATTTGTCAGAAATCAATAACAGTAGACCAAGTATATAATAAAGTTTTAAGTTTATTAAATGAATAAAAAAAATAAATTTACATGGATAACTGGTGGAAATGAAAGTTACCTACCTATGATTGAGGTACTAGCTAAAAGCCTATTAAAATATTCCAAATACAATCTTATAGTGTATAGTTTTAATTGTGATTCTACAATTGATTTACCTAATGTAACTAATAAAAGAATTGATTATATACCTAAACCTACGTCAAAATCTACGCATGAACCTGACCTTTTTAATAAAGATTATTCTATTTATTTTGCTAAGTATTTAGCAAGTTTAGATTCATTAAATGAAAACTTTAGTAGTTTTGCTTGGATAGATGGTGATGCCTTTGCAACAGAAAATATTGATTCTTCATTACATTATTTGCCCTTTTTAAAAGATTATCCTTTATTTATGCACTACTTTAACCCTGATATAGCTCAATGGAGACAACATAAAGGTATAAGATTAGAGGGTAGATATGGTAATGAATTAGCTTCAATAAAAGGTATAAACAGAAATCCTAATAATAGGTTAATAGCAACGGGGTTTTATTTTTATAATAAAAATAGTAAACCCTTTTTTAAAAAATGCTTAGAATGGAACAAAGAATTAAACCAATACTCAGTTAAAATATTTACAGATGATAATGCTTTTTCAGAAGAGAGAGTAGCTAATAATATATTATGGGAAGAAAATAAAAAAGAAAACTTACCTGTTACTTGGAATAACTATTACACCCCAGAGGAAGACATTATAGTTAACCCTTATTTTTTAAAAAAAGGATTTGATATAATGTATAATACAGTTACCTTAGAACCCTATTTTATCCATGGTCCTGATCCTTCAGTTACACCTAAAAACCCCAATATATTAAATGAAGCATTCCAGGATTATCAACTAAAAAAATTAATGGTTATTGCACATCCAGACGATGAATTAATATTTGGTGGAGCCGAATTAATAAAATATGGTCCAGAATATAAAGTTATTTGCCTTACTAATAAATCTAATGATACCCGAAGTAAAGAATTTGAACAGGTAATGAAAAAATTAAATGTAGGTTCTTGGGAGATTTTTGATCATAAAGATGATTTATATAACCCCCCAGAAAGATATAATATTGAGTCTATATTATTAAGTAGACAATGGGAAAAAATAGTAACACATAATCCTATAGGTGAATATGGACACCCACAACATAAAGCTGTATTTAATTTTATTAAAGAATATATTGATAAAATTATTTTAGAAGATATATTATATGTGTTTGGAAAATCCAATACTAAACTAGATAAAAAAAGTTTGGAAATTAAAAAAGAATTACTTACATTATATAAGTCTGAACAACCTATTATTGATCAGTTACTAACTAATAACGGTGACTGGTTTAAAAGTAGTGATAGTACTATTAATTATATAGAACATGAATGTATAGAGAAGTACAATAAAAAAAAGGACAAAAATAATTATATAAAATGTTATGAAAAATAATTTAGTACTAATTCTTTCTCATTGTGATACTAAAGAAAAAAAGGAAATATTAGAAGATAATATTAAAAAATTAAAAGTTAATAACTTTGATATTTTATTATTATCTCATATACCTACCCCTTTACACATACAGGAATCAGTAGAATATTTTATATATGATAAAAGTAATCCCATAATTAATTGGCCTGAAAGGGGAATGGTTTTTTGGAAAAAAATATTGGGTGATATTAATTATCGTTTACAAACTATATATCCTGACTATGGTTGGACTGCCTTTAATCAAATATTACTAGGTGGTAATTTAGGTTTATCTTTAGATTATGATTACTTCAGTTTTATAAACTATGATATCCAATTAACAGATTCAATAATTGAAACATTAAATAATCCTGTTCCATTTTTAACTTCTACGGTTCAACCTGCTTATGAGTCTAAACCTAGATACCCAAGCTTTATGCTTAATATTTTAAGTAGAAAAAACCTTAAATCTCTATTACCTATAATTAATAAAAAACATTATATGTGTGATACCCTCCCATGGAAAAAAGAAGGCAAATTCCAATCAGCTGAAAATTATTGGGAACATTTAATAACCAACTTCCCTCACACCATTTATCCTGAAAACATAATGGACTTAATTAACTTTGATAATTTTGGCTCTATGTTTAATTACAGTAATACTGATAAATTTAAAATATTTTTTCAAAATAATAATACTCATTCTACTATTAAAAACAGTGGAATTCCAGGGGTTTTAGTCTATGATATTAACATTTCAAATTTAAAATTAATAGTTAATGACGAATATACTTTTATAGAAAAAGGAAAAAATGAACTAATAGATTTACCTGAAGTTAAAAAAATAGGATTTATAGTAGATAATGAATATATAGATTTTACAGAAAAATATAATAAATCAATATATCAAAAAATAGATTTAGTGGAGTAAAAATTAATTAATATTTATAAATAACAATTACAATGAGTAAAAAAATCAAATTATCAGAAGAAGAACTAAAAGTTCTTAGAGAGTATCAATCAACACAAAACAATATTACTTTTGATTTAGGTCAAGTAGATATTCAAAAAGCTTTTTTAGAAGGGCAAAGAGCTTCAATTTTAGATGGCTTAGCAGATTTGCAAGAAAAATCTAATAAAACAGCTAAAGAACTTCAAGAAAAGTATGGAGAAGGAAATATAGATTTAGAAACTGGAGAATTTATTTCCTCAGAATAGGTTTTTGAGTCCTTCTTTAATATTTATAATAAAACAATTATTAAAATAACACAATAAGATGGCAGAAACATTAATATCTCCAGGAGTATTAGCAAGAGAAAACGATCAATCCCTTGTTACAGCTCAACCTTTAGTAAGGGGTGCGGCTATAATAGGCCCAACCGTAAAAGGTCCGGTTGAAAAACCAACCTACGTTAGTTCATTTAGTTCATTCCAAGCAATTTTTGGGGGAGCATTAGAAAGTGGATCTACGGATTACACCTATTTAACTTCGGTAGCAGCTAATAACTACTTTTCAAGTGGAGGTAGTTCTTTATTAGTAACAAGAGTAACAAGCGGTTCTTTTTCACCTGCAAATTCAACAACTATTCAAAATAATGTTGAAACAGGAAATGGTGGATTAGTAGGAAGCTTATCTCCATGGGTTGGTGGTACAAATACTGGTGATACTGCTAATACCTACCTAAATGTAGTAATAACAGGAACAGCAGGTTCAGGAGCAACTGCTACAGTAGTAACAATAGTAAATGGGGAATTTGTAGATGCATCTACAACTGCAGTACCAACAGGTGATGGAGTTGCAGCTGGTGCATATGCAGCTAGTGTATCTTCAGATCCTATTACAATAACTGCAGGTATGGTTGATACAGCTGGTGCTTCCGGCGGTACAGCTGTAATTACTACAGATGCAGCAGGTGGAGTAGTAGTAGGTGTTACTTTAGCAGTGGGTGCGAGTACAGGATATGCTGCTGATTCAATCATCACAATACCAGAAGCAACATTACAAGCAGATCCAAATTTAGGAGCTGCTGGAACAGGAGGAGATATTATTATCCAATTAGACGGAACTAATGTAGGTTCAGAAATTTCAACAGTTTCTATTGTAGAAGATGGAGCAGGATATGTAGCAGGTAATACAGTTACAATAGCTGCAGGATTATTAGGTGCTGGATCATTAGAAGCAACTCATGTTTTACTTGATTCAGAAATTGAAAATGCAAATGCCTTTGTATTAGAAACACTTTCTGAAGGAGAGATTATGAACAATACCACACCAGCAGGTGCGGATACAGGTGGAACAGAATTATCAGGAGGTGCTTTAGCACTTGGATCAGCTGATAATATTAGATGGGAAATTTCAAGTGTAAATACTGCCTCAGGTGTATTTTCATTATTAATTAGACGTGGTAATGATAATAATAACTCAAAAGTAGTATTAGAATCATTTAATAATATTTCTTTAGACCCATTTTCTCCAAACTATATTTCAAGAGCAATTGGTGATATTACTTCAAATGTCGTAGTAGCAGCGGATGGTTCCGGAACATATCTACAAGAAACTGGTTCTTACCCTAATGTATCTAATTATGTAAGAGTAAAACAAGTAAACTTCAATACTCCAAATTATTTCCAAAATAATGGAGTAGCAAAACCAGAATATACATCTTCATTACCAATAGTAAGCTCAGGTTCTTTTGATGAAGCAGTAGGTTCAAACCTTAACTCAGTATCATATAACCGTTTTTACGATAAAATTGATGGAACAAATACTCAAGGATTAATTGGAACTGATTATACAAATGCTATTAACTTACTAGCAAATGCTGATGATTACCAATATAATGTAATTTCAGCACCAGGTTTATATTATTCAAACTATGCTAACCAATGTAATTTAATTAAAAATAATACCATTTCAAGAGGTGATGCTATTTACATAATGGATTTAGTTCCTTATGATACAGCAATTAATACTGTATTACAAAACGCAGCATCAATAGATTCTAGTTATGCAGCTGCATATTGGCCTTGGTTACAAACTGTTGATCCAAATACCGGATTACTAGTTTATGTACCAGCTTCTACTATGATTCCTGGAGTATATGCATTTACAGATGCTTCAAGTGATCCATGGTTTGCACCAGCAGGTATTACAAGAGGTGGAATGGGTTCAGTAGTAAGAGCTGAAAGAAAATTAACATCTGCAAACAGAGATACTTTATATGAAGGTAATGTTAATCCAATTGCTACATTCCCACAACAAGGAGTTGTAGTATTCGGACAGAAAACATTACAAAAAGCAGCAACTGCTTTAGATAGAGTAAATGTACGTAGATTGTTAATTACACTTAAGGATTATATTTCTCAAATTGCTGATAACTTAGTATTTGAAGCTAATACAATTGCTACAAGAAATAACTTCTTAACACAAGTAAATCCATATTTAGAAAGTGTTCAACAAAGACAAGGATTGTATGCATTTAAAGTAGTAATGGACGAAACAAATAATACTCCAGATGTTATTGATAGAAATGAGTTAATCGGACAGATTTTCTTACAACCAACAAAAACAGCTGAATTTATTATACTTGATTTCAACGTATTACCAACTGGAGCAACATTTCCAGCATAAAAAAAAGAAAACCGAATATTTATAATAAAATAAGAAAATAAAATGGCAGTATTAAACCCAAACGAAATATTTTTCACAGCTTTCGAGCCAAAACAAAAGAATAGATTTATAGCTTTTGTAGACGGATTTCCAGCATACATCATGAAAGGTGTAGGAGCCGTAACTGTATCACAAGGAACAGTACCATTAAATCATATTAATGTTCAACGTTTTGTAAAAGGTAAAACAACTTGGGGAACTATTCAGTTTACACTATTTGATCCAATTACACCATCTGGTGCACAATCAGTAATGGAATGGGTTAGATTACACCATGAATCAGTAACTGGTAGAGATGGTTATAGTGATTTCTATAAGAAAGATCTTACAATCAATGTACTAGGACCTGTAGGTGATGTTGTATCAGAATGGATCATCAAAGGAGCAATGATTACAGAAGCTTCATTTGGAGATTATAACTGGGATACTGAAAATGCTGCTCAAGAAATTACAATGACAGTTCAACCAGATTACTGTGTATTAAATTTCTAAAAATTTTACTCACCCCTAATTTAGAAAATTGCTTGCCCTTGGGCAAGCTTTTTTTTATATTGTATATTTATAACTGATAAAAACGTTTTAACCAAATAAAGATTATGGCCGAATTTAAATTCCCAACAGAAGAAATAGAATTACCCTCTAAAGGATTATTATATCCTAAAGACAATCCCCTTTCTAGTGGTAAAGTAGAAATCAAATATATGACTGCTAAAGAAGAAGATATTTTATCTAATCAGTCATTTATTGAAAAAGGTAATGTATTAGACAAATTATTAGAATCTGTAATTGTATCTAAAATAGATTTAAAAGATTTAGTTATAGGTGATAAAAATGCTATCCTAATTGCTACCCGTATTTTAGGGTATGGATCAGAGTATAAAACTATAGTAAATGGAAAAACAGAAACTATAGATTTATCGGAATTAGAAAATAAAGAATTTGATAGCTCTTCTATGATTGAGGATAAAAATGAATTTGCTTTTACCCTACCACATAGCGGTACTAAAATTACTTACAAATTATTAACAGGTCATGATGAATCTAAAATTGAAAGAGAATTAAAAGGTTTAAAAAAGATTAATAAAAATGCTTCTTATGAAGCTTCTACTCGATTAAAATATACCCTTACTTCGGTTGATGGAGAAACTGAAAAAAAAGATATTAGAGAATTTGTTGATAATTACTTTTTAGCTCGAGATGCTAGAGCCTTTAGACAACACTTAACTTTAACTTCCCCCGACGTAGATCTTAATGTAACCTTAGATTCAGGAGAGGAGGTAGTTGTGCCCATTGGGCTTAACTTTTTTTGGCCTGACTTCGGAGATAGCTCCTCAAATTAGATTAAATATATTTAAACAAATCCATGAAATAGTTTTTCATGGTAAAGGTGGATACGATTACAATACTATTTATAATATGCCTATTTGGCTACGTAAATTTACATTTAAGGAAATTAATGACTTTTACGAAGCAAAAGCCGCTGCAGAAAATAATGAAATGAGCGCTGGTAAAACTTCATTAGTAAATTCTGAAGGTAAAGTAAATGCCCCTCAATTTAAACAAGCATCTAAAGCATATGAAGGAAAGAGTAGCTATAAATAGTTACTCTTTTTCATATTTATAATAAAATAACTTTATATGGCACTCGGAGACGGAAAAGCTAAAAAAGAAGCACAAGACTTAAAACAGGAGTTAGCATTTATGTATGATGCTATTACCTCTTTGGGTGATAAATTAATTGGTTCTTTTGAACAAGCAGTTGATGAGGCAGGTAATATGAATAGTGCCTTTGAAATTGCTAGTAAAACATTCCAAAGAGGTTTAGCTGCTGATTTAAAACAAAGTGTAAAAAATACAGATGCATTAATTGATTTATATGCTAAATTAAGTAGAGATGCTATTACTCAAAAAGATATAGCTAAAGAACAAGAAAAAATAGATTCTAATCGACTTAGATTAGAAGTTAAAAGAAAAGCTTTAGGTAATGATATTACTAACCAACAAAAAGAATTTTTTATATTACAAGAAGGTGAGTTAGATAAACAACAACAAACACTTAATATAATAAATGCTAAAAA
>JAAEPJ010000384.1 GCA_024222485.1 bacterium
ATATTAACCTGTTTGAAAAAGATAATAAAGAGTGTGCCAAGGTGAAATATGTTTCTTAGAACCAAGAAGAGCATATTGAGTGGTTACCATTATTGGCAAATTTAGTGTAATGTTTGATAACTTTTAGATTTGCTACCGTGATAAAAACATGTTATTTTGAATAAGTTCTGGGTGTACACCGAGTTTAAAAGATTTAAAGAGTTGCTGTGAAATTGAGCTGGCAAATGTGGTAGCATGAAAAATGTATGAACTGCGAGTCATTTTAGTGGTTACTTTATTTTTGAATATAATTTGATACATGAAAAATTATTGGTGGGGAATACGAAAATACATTGAAGGTCATTTCATTGAGCTGATGAATACATCTTCAAAGGGAAGATTCTACATACCAGCATCAAAGACAGCATTCTTTTTTAAAGAGTCCGTTGTGTACCCATTTGTTAAGCTGTCAAATGTTAAAGGAAAACTTTTCATGAATAACAATGACTACGCAGAAATCTTGTTCTTTGTTGAACAGACAGGAATGGCCTCACTGTTGTAAACGATTTTGGATTTTGATTTCCTTTTAGTAACCACATGATTGCTCTTCTTTTTTCTTTATGAGTTATTATTTGTTTATTAGATTCACAGAAAAGTGTTATGATTTATTTGATTCTCAGAAATTAAAATTTGAACCAACTTTGAATTTATATTGCTGACACTACCTTGAGCTGCTAATGTGAGGTAACCACAATTTGGCTCTTTTATACCTTTCAACACTGTTTTGTTGATTTCAACAGATATTTTAATACAAAAAACCATGCATTATGTTGACTGCAAGATAAAGTTTCCTATGACAGCATGCTTTCGTAAAGAAATTAATCACGCACCTAAAGTAACCGCAAAAATCTGCTCATTGTAGGATTTTCGGGCTCTTTTTTGCATTATTATCATATACCAGCACCACTTGTTTATAATTCTACAGAATTTTGATGTAGACATCAGTTTTAGCTTAACTGCAGACATTAGCCCACCTTTGCCCATTTCAACATGGTAACCACATTCTGGGCTCTTTTTTGAAAAAGAAAAAATTCCATCTCTTAAATAGAATGGTTACCTCTGTAATGTTCAATTTTTTCTGTGTTTGCTTCATATATCATAATATTATGGTGGTTTTTGCTGAAAATGTGTTTTTTTCGATTCAATTAAATGTCACACAATTTTTGACCATGTTCTTAACTGTCCTTTGTTTTTCTTGAAATAGATCCTCATAGTTTCTAGGACATTATCAGGGCTAATGGCATTATATTCATGCCAGTCGGCATTAGTAGGGTGAACTCTCTCGTAACAAAGAGCAGCTACTCTCAGTTGTTTCTTGGTAAAGTTTCTAATCATGTCTCTGGTCAGTTCATCAGCTCCACCAGTTAGATACTTGTATGCCTCAGTGGCATAATTGATGGAGAATTGCTTGTCTTTCTCTGAATAGATTGATTTTACGGCTTTAATGAGTGTTTTCAGCAAGAACTTTCCGGCCTTATTTGTGTTGTGTATCATGTTCATTCTGACATTCTCAAGATCAGCATTTCCCATACTCAGGTCCCCCTTTCCGGGATACTCCCAGTCAACAATGAAATTGTTGAGGGGGAGTGTTGTCTTTGTCACATTGTCACAGTCACTAAAATCTAGGCTCCTTTTTTTGTAACGATCAAATCGAGAGAATAGCAAGGCAATTGCCAAGTTATGAGATCCATAAGACAATACATTATGATAAACACCCTTTGGTAGAAACAGACAGTCACCCTTCTCGATTCTCGTAAACTGCCATGGTACATTGGCCACTTTGGGGTACTTCTTGAGGTCGACTGATTTGACATTGATTTTAGAATACCCTCCGTGTGCTGGTGCTGATTCCCAAGCTTTGTAAATATTCTTTTCTTCACTGAGAGCAATAAGCTTCCAGTCTTTGGTTCCATTAACCAAGCAGTTCATAGTATTAAAGGCATCTTTGTGCAGGATACTGCTTGCATTCCCACCATTCATCCATAAATCAACCTCTACCATTCGGTGCTTGAATGTGCCGCAGGTCATAAATGGTAGCACGCCGGCCTCTTGAAACATTGGATAAGGGAGCTCGGTAACGATGTAGCCGTGATAGTCTGGATCATGGTACTGGCTGATAAAGTTTGCCATCGTGTCCCTGCCTAGACCTAAGATGCCATAAGGCGTCCTGCCAAACTTTTCTTTTC
>JAAEPJ010000385.1 GCA_024222485.1 bacterium
TGGAACAGAAATCAAATGTCTTTGCATCAGCTTAAGAAAGAAAAATGATTGCAGTAAAGGTGTACTTCCAAAAATCCAGTCCTGTTAAGGCGAAAGTCATAACTTTGCTCCATGACACCAAAATATCAACACAAATAATGAAAGATAAG
Organism: bacterium; assembly: GCA_024222485.1. Classification (GTDB taxonomy): domain Bacteria; phylum RUG730; class RUG730; order RUG730; family JAAEPJ01; genus JAAEPJ01. The sequence goes on from JAAEPJ010000385.1 coordinate 150, forward strand.
TAAATATGTCTGGAGCACATGAAAAATTTTATTCGTATAAGACTCTCTTCGAACAAAAGTTACAGGGACAACTATCGCCAAAACAGCCTCCCCGGCGGGGAATTGAATTCCGGTCTTCCTCGTGACAGGCGGGGTTACTCACCACTATACTACCGAGAATCTGATGTTGGAACAGAAATCAAATGTCTTTGCATCAGCTTTACAAAGGAAAATGATTGCAGTAAAAGTGTTCTTTAAAAAATCTAGTCCTATTAAGGCGAAAGTCATAACTATGCTCCATGACACCCAAATATCAACACAAATAATGAAAGATAAGTAAATATGTCTTGAGCACATGAAAAACTTTATTGGTATAAGGCTATCTTCGAATAAAAGTTACAGGGACAACTATCTCCAAAACAGCCTCCCCGGCGGGGAATCCAACCCCAGTCTCTTGCCTGACAAGCGGCAGGGATACTCTACACTACACTACGGAGGATCAGATGTTGGAACAGAAA
>JAAEPJ010000386.1 GCA_024222485.1 bacterium
CAACACAACTAATGAAAGATAAGTAAATATGTCTTGAGCACATTAAAAATTTTATTTGTTTAAGCCTTTCTTGGAATAAAAGTTACAGGGACATCTATCTCCAAAACAGCCTCCCCGGCGGGGAATTGAACCTTGGTCTCCCGCGGGACAGGCAGGGATACTCACCACTATACTACCGAGGATCTGATGTTTGGACAGAAATCAAAAGTCTTTGCATCAGCTTTAGAAAGAAAAACGAGTGCAGTAAAGGTGCCCTACAAAAAATACAGTCCTGTTAAGGCAAAAGTGATAACTTTGCTCCATGGCAACATAACTAATGAAAGATAAGTAAATATGTCTTGAGCATATGAAAAACTTTATTCGTATAAGGCTCTCTTCGAATCAAAGTTACAGGGACAACTATCTTCAAAACAGCCTCCCCAGCGGGGAATCGAACCCCAGTCTCCTGCCTGACAGGCGGGGATACTCACCACTACACTACGGTGGATCTGATGTTGGAACAGAAATCAAATAACTTTGCATCAGCTTTACAAGGAAAATTGATTGCAGTAAAGGGGTTCTTTAAAAAATCCAGTCCTTTTAGGGCAAAAGTGATAACTTTGCTCTAGGTCACTCAAATATCAACACAACTAATGAAGGATAAGTAAATATGTCTTGAGCACATGGAAATATTTATTCCTATAAGGCTTTCTTCGATTTAAAGTTACAGGGACAACTATCTCCAAAACAGCCTCCCCGGCGGGGAATCGAACCCCGGTCTCCCGCGTGACAGGCGGGGATACTCACCACTATACTACCGCGTATCTGATGTTGGAACAGAAA
>JAAEPJ010000387.1 GCA_024222485.1 bacterium
CATATTTCGATTCAATCTCATTCGATATGAATATAAGTCCTAAAAGGATAAGAAAGGCAGTCATCTTGTTAATATTTTTCACAGTGTACTATGCCTACGGCCATACCACCCTGAGTATACCAGTTCTCGTCTGATCACTGAAGTCAAGCAGGGTCGGGCCATGTCAGTACTTGGATCGGTGACTGCCTAGGAACACATGGTGCTGTAGGCATTATTTTTTAATTTTCTAGGCTATCTCTTTTCATCGACAAATAATTATCTTTCAGGATAAACAAACTAACCATGACTTTTTTGCAGGAACTAAGAAATTCTAACTACTGTAATACTACGCCGAGGATAGCAGATTTTGTATTGGAACTGATGGTTGTATGTCGACGGTTCTCTGATCTTGGAGACTTTGTTTCCATATTTCGATTCAATATCATTCGATATGAATATAAGTCCTAAAACGATAAGAAAGGCAGTCATCTTGTTAATATTTTTCACAGTTTACTATGCCTACGGTCATACCACACTGAGTATACCAGTTCTCGTCTAATCACTGAAGTCAAGCAGGGTCGGGCCATGTCAGTACTTGGATGGGTGACTGCCTAGGAACACATGGTGTTGTAGGCTTTATTTTTTAATTTTCTAGGCTATCTCTTTTCATCGACAAATGGTTATCTTTCAGG
>JAAEPJ010000388.1 GCA_024222485.1 bacterium
AACCGTATTATTAAATATTATGCTCCAAGCGTTGGTATTACATCAATTCTTCTTAAAGATAATAAAAGTATAAACCATCACTTTGATGTGGGGAGACGTGAGATTGACCTCTTTTATAATAATGGGGAAAATGTATCACTGTTAGTGGGAATTCCTGCTTTTTATGCTTCCAGTACAAATGTTTTTGGAGAATATCTTAATTACAAGTTTTTGGAAAATAAAAATCTAAAATATATACCCATGGTAACTCCTCTTTTGGAAGCTATTGGAGTTACTATTATAGATAGTGCAAATCTGTATATAACAAGTGAAAAGTGTACCACCGCAGTAATTGAAAAGTGTACCATTAATTATTCTTTTTCATTCCATTCGATAGTTTCTTTGAGTCGATATGAATTTCCATTCATATTAACCATATAAGCCTTGTGAGTTAACCGATCTACCATAGCAGCGGTTAGAATTGGATCAGTAAAAATCTCAGCCCATTGGTCAAAGAGAAGATTTGTTGTAACAATAATAGATTTTCTTCCTGCTCTGAGTGAAAGATGCGAGAAGAGTAATTCTGCTCCTTGTTTATCAAATGAAATATATCCAAGCTCATCACAAATAATGAGATCGTATTTTTCAAATTTTAGTTCAAATGCTCTGAGTGTTCTTTCAGATCGACATTCTTGTAACTGTGTTATCAGTGATGATATAGTTGTAAAGAGAACTGAATATCCTTCAAGACATGCTTTAATACCAAGAGCAATGGCCAAGTGTGTTTTCCCCGTACCAGGATTTCCTGCTAAAATAACATTATGCCCTTCCTTAATAAAATCTAATGTTTTGAGTATTTTTAATTTCTTTTGTGCATCTCGTGGGAGATCAGTAACACTCAGGTCGTCAAGGTATTTTTTATAGGGAAAGTTAGCAATACGAAGACGGTTCTTTTTTCTATTTACTTGTCTAACATCATATTCCTTTTGAAGTAACATTTGAAGAAAATCTTCATAGGAAAGATCATCTTCCTGTGCGATTTTAGTTAACTCTTTGTAGGTACTTCGTATACCCGTAAGTCGAAGGTCTGTAGTGTATTCAGTAATTCTTTCATGAGTACTATTATTTTTCATATAACCTGCCTATAGTTTTCTATTGTTTCATACTCTGGAAACAATACTCGAAGTTTCTCTAGCTGCTCTTTACAATGTTCTTCTGTATCGTGTTTTGATTTACTTGAAGTACTCTTATGAGGAGGCTCTTTTCGCTCAAAAAGTATCTTGATTTTATCAAAACTAACATTGTCATTTTTTACTGATGATATCATGGTTATGATTTTTTCAAGTTGTTCAAGAGTGTATGAGTTTTCAAACATATATTCAATAAGTGAAATAAAATCACGGGGCTGTTCTTTAAAATAAGTCTGATATACTTTGTTAAGACCACTGTCCGCTTGTGACAAGGTCAGGCTTCCTGAAAGTGCACCAGGTTTTCGTTTTAGTGTTTGTAGATAATGTTCTATTTGTAATGACCATGAGAATGGCTTTCTCAAACGAGTATGTACGGCGATCTGTTTTGTATCGTTGTATACCACAATTCTATCAGGGTATATCTTAAGAGGGAGCACCTTACCAACATACTCTTCAGGGACTGAATAATAACATGTTTTGACTGAAATAGTTGCATATTTATCAACATGACAAACCGTATCTTCACAACATTCAAGAAATGGTTTTTTAGGATATAAAAAACTTTTCTCTTCTAAAAGAAGTTCTTCCGCATTTTTATTATCCCTTCTTTTTTGTCCTCTCTGGTTAAGATTGTCGCAGACTTTTGTAAGATATATATTTGCATCTTCCAGTGTCTCAAATGTATCTTCAAAGGCGAAAGCTTTTCTCCGAATATACTCAACACTTCGTTCCACATGTCCTTTCTCATTACCACTACGTATATTACAAAAGCGAAACGAAAATGCATAATAGGTTGAGAGTTTTAAAAGCCCTTCAGTGGCTTCTTTTTCTGTGGGACCGACAAACTTTTTTACCGCAACTTTCATATTATCATACACAAAAGTATGATGTACTCCACCAACGCTTTCAATAAAAAAGGCATGAGACTGTTGAAAAGAAAAAGTGTCTTGATTTTGAAATAAACGGGCATACCGATAATTTCCATAGGCCGTTGTAAATACGGCTAATTGATATTTTTCAATACCATTTGGTGTTATCAATTTAACCTCTCCCCAGTCAAATTCACAAACCATACCAGGTTCATAAATTTGACGAATAAAGGCTTCTGATTTCTCATTACTTAACTGACGAACTAAAGAGCATACTCTACTATAGCTGATGTCATAACCACTCTCTTTTAGTAATTCGTGCATGTCTATTTTTTTTAACTGTTGTTTATGAAAACCCTTTGCTCGTTTTTCTTGGTTTGCTAAGAGGTATCCTTTTATTTCTTCGATGAGCTCTTCTGTTACTTTTCGCTTCTCACGATTAGAGCTGTCATATTTTGAGGGCTTACAGATATCATCAACTAGAACTTGATTATCCTGACTTTCTGAAAGTTGGGATGTTTTATCCTTGTAATCATTTATCACTGCCGTCACTGTTTTACGATGAAGCCCCAAATTACGCGATATCTGGCGTACTGAAATACCCTCACGATAATATGAAAGTATTATTTCTTGTTTTTCTTGCAATTTTATCACCTTTTCTACCTCCTGTTTTATTTAAAATACAGAAGGTTTTTGAAGAAAGTAGGTGGTACACTTTTCAACTGTTATCTGGTACACTTTTAAAATGGTATATACACTTGACGGAGAACAAGAAGCCCAACTACTCGCCTTATCATGTAGTAAAGCCCCCTTAGGACAGGCACGATGGAA
>JAAEPJ010000389.1 GCA_024222485.1 bacterium
CTTGAAGTTAAGATAAAATTACCTAAATCTAAAAGCTAGCGATGCAGTGCTTTTCGCAGTTCTTTCGCTGCTAAAGAACTTGAAGTTAAGAAATAATTACCGAAACCTAAAAGCTAGCGATGCAGTGCTTTTCGCAGTTCTTTCGCTGCTAAAGAACTTGAAGTAAGGAAATAATTCGCTAAATCTAAAAGCTAGCGATGCCGTGCGTTTCGCAGGTGTTTCGCTGCTAAACAACATGTAGTTAAGAAATAATTACCTAAATGTAAAAGCTAGCGATGCCGTGCTTTTCGCAGGTCTTTCTCTGCTAAACAACTTGAAGTTAAGAAATAATTACCTAAATCTAAAAGCTAGCGATGCAGTGCTTTTCGCAGGTCTTTTGCTGCTAAAACATTTGGTTAAGAAATAATTACCTAAGCCTAAAGCTAGCAATGCCGTGCTTTTAGCAAGTCTTTCGCTGCTATAGAACATGCAGTTAAAAAATAATTGCCTATAGGCCTAAAAGCTAGCGATGCTGTGCTTTTTGCAGGTCTTTCGCTGCTAAAACATGTGGTTAAGAAATAATTACCTAAACCTAAAGCTAGCGATGCCGTGCTTTTCGCAGGTCTTTCGCTGCTATAGAACATGAAGTTAAGAAATAATTACCTAAACCTAAAAGCTAGCGATGCCGTGCTTTTCGCAGGTCTTTCGCTGCTAAGACATGTGGTTAAGAAATAATTACCTA
>JAAEPJ010000390.1 GCA_024222485.1 bacterium
AAGAAGACATCAAAGAAGACATCAAAGAAGAAGAAACAAAAGAAGAAGAGATCTAATGAGTATGGTATGAAGATCCAAATAGGAGCCGATGTTGAAATAGAGAGTAATGTAGAAGAAGAGAGTAATGTTCAAAAAATCGACTTAAAGAAGAAGAAGACATCAAAGAAGACATCAAAGAAGAAGAAACAAAAGAAGAAGAGATCTAATGAGTATGGTATGAAGATCCAAATAGGAGCCGATGTTGAAATAGAGAGTAATGTAGAAGAAGAGAGTAATGTTCAAAAAACCGACTTAAAGAAGAAGAAACAAAAGAAGAAGACATCAAAGAAGAAATTAAAGGAGGAGGAAATTCCTGTTCAGCTTCTTTATGATTTACATGTCAAAGACTTAAGCACAGAAGCAAAAAACAAAATAGTGTATGATTCCTTAGCTAATGTGAATGTCGCTAATCTTGCTTCTATTTTTTTCAGGCTTGCTCAGGCGATTCAAAAGGTTTTACAGCCTGCTGTTATGGATAGGTTGGAAGAGGAAGCGAAAATGCGTGGCTGGAAGCTGGTATTAGTTACTAAAGATGACCATGCGAGCTTGCAGAGCAAGTGGATTGACTCCGTTAAAAGTGAATGGGTAGAAGTTGATGAAAATGGACAAGTAACCTTTTATATCTCAACTGCATTTTATAATACATTAGAGATGATTATTAATGCTATTGAAAAGAGTAAAATATTGGGGCTTGAAAAAACAGAAATAATGGATAAATTGATAGATGAATTAATGCTTCAGATATTTTTACATGAGCAGAATGAAAAAAATAAGCTTGATGAATTGTTAAAAAAAGGCAAGGCTCAGAATATTGCGGGAAAATTAGCACATGATTATGCTTTACAAGAATCAGGGTCCTACCAAAAGCTATTGGTTGAATATCTCGGTGATTTACATACCGTGCAAAGTGCAAAATATTATGCAGATATGACACAAGCTGATATTGGCAAGATTCAACAAAGCTTAGATAGAAGCTTAGAGTTTTTTGAAACGCTAATAAATACTAACATACCTAAAGAAAAGTTTAATAAAGTATTTAGGACAGCGCGTCAGGTTATAGCAGAGTTTAGTGCTAATCAGTATTACAAAGATGGGTTGTATATTTTAAATGTCAGTGATTTTAACGCTGCTGAACTTAAACAATTCTTAAGTGCTCATGATCTACTTAATAAAAAAGGCTTGCGTGTTATTTTAGCATCCGATATTGCTAATCCGGGAGATAGCCAAGCAGTGGCGCAGGTTAAGAGACTTGTTAATAATTCTAAGAATGTTGAATGGGTGTATGGTGAAGCCGTTGAGGAACATATTGAAGCAACTAATAAGAGGATTAAAAGAGTAGCCGTACTGCCAACAGGTGATATTTTGACACCTGCAGGTGTCTTAAGTGAAGAGAACTATCAGTCTATTAGGATAAGATTAGAAAAAGCTAGTTTGAATGCACATGATATTGCATTTTATTTAAATAATCTAATAAAGAATGATGAGGGATATGAGCAGTTTATTACAGGTGAGGATGGAATATTTAATAATATTAAAATAGCTGAAAGCTTTAGAAAACAGCTTACCTTTAATAAAAAAGTTGTTTTGCCTACTGGAGTATTGGATCTTGAAAAATCAGTTGCCCAAAAATCTGATGACGATCTTAAGATTACTAAGTATACACCAGAGGGTATTGGTGTAACCTTGAAGATTAATTCTAAAGCTTTGCCGACTGATATTGTAGATTTAGATATTGCACCCTACCAAGGTGATAAGACTCTTGCGGGTAACGCGCGTATTGAGATTGAAAGTATGAGTGAAGCAACCATGACCTTTATGCGCGCAAAAGCTTATGCCGCTTATGCCTTTAATAGAGGAATTGAGGCTGTTAGTAATCTTTCTAGATTACTTGGCATGGGTGATAAGCAAGTATCAGATGCAGAAAAAATAGCCAGAGTTAAAGAGATTGCAGCCGCAGCATAAGCGGGTATATCTTCCGCGGGGACATCTGCAGATGTCCCCGCTATAGCTGGGAGCTAAATCGTATGATTTTGCTCTAAAATTTTTATAGATGTTAGATAGGGACATGCAACAGCATGTCCCTATCTTTTTGTTAAAAATGTATTGCGAAAAAGCGTTTAAAATGATATTTTTCAGGTGGCTTTCTTTTAGAATATATTGATATTAGCTGTAAACATGTTATAAGTGAGAATCATCCCTGCTTGAAAATAGCTGCACTTTATATTTTATTGAGAGGAGAACTTAAAAATGATTAAATTTGGAACTTCTGGGTGGAGGGATATTATTGCTGAGGGGTTTACATACCAAGGGGTGAGGATTGTTTCCCAAGCTATTGTTGATCTGCTTGAAGCTGAGGGATGTTCAGGTAACAAGCAGATTATCATCGGTTATGATACACGGTTCATGTCCGAAGATTTTGCTAAAGCATCAGCAGAGATTTTTGCTGGCAATGGTTTTGAAGTGCATTATAGTATAGAGGATGTGCCGACACCTACGATAGCTTATGAGATCATTCGTTCTGGAGCTTGTGGCGGTATTAACATAACGGCTTCGCATAATCCTTATCGTTATAGTGGCATTAAATTTTCACCTGCATGGGGTGGACCTGCACTGCCTGAGACCACGAAAGAGATTGAGTCAAACTGTTTAAAGATTGAAAAAGATTTATCTGTGATCAAAAGAATTCATTTTGCAGATGCTGTCAAAGATGGAATTATTAAGAAAAAAGATTTTAAAGAAGATTATTTAAAAAGGATAGAAGAACTGATCAATATCAAAGCCATTAAAGAATCAGGGATCAGGGTTGCCGTAGATGTTATGAATGGAGCTGGTCGTGGTTATTTAGACACTATTTTGCAGTATCATGGTGTTCCGACATTGGCTTTAAACACTAATCGTGATCCATTTTTTAGAGGACATCACCCTGAGCCATCAGCTGAATGTTTAGGTGATGCGATTGAGTTTGTTAAGGAAGATAATGCAGATCTTGCGGTTGCGACGGATGGAGATGCGGATCGGTTTGGGATCATTGATAAAGATGGTTCATATATTACGGCTAATGAGATCGTTGCTGTTTTACTGTATCATTTAGTGAAGCATCGAGGATATAGCGGTATTGCGGCTCGCAGTGTGATGACGAGTTCTTTTATTGATGCTGTGGCAGAAGAATATGGCATTGAATTGCGTGAGACACCTGTTGGCTTTAAATTTATTGGTGATATTTTAGTGAAAGAAAACTTGCTTATTGGCGGAGAAGAGAGCGGTGGCTTAACGATCAAAGATCATGTCCCCGAGAAAGATGGTGTTTTGGCATGCTTGCTTGTGATTGAGATGGTAGCGATGTTTGGGAAGAGTATTAAAGCGATCATTAAAGAGCTTGAAGATAAAGTGGGGAAATTTTATAATGATCGGGCAAACTATAGGTTGCGTCCAGATGTGATGGAAAGAGTAAAGCGAACTTTAGCGAGTAATCCACCGCAACAGTTTGGGGATTTTAAGGTTAATAAAATTATTACTCTTGACGGGTATAAGTTTATTTTTGATAATAAAGCATGGCTTGGGATTAGGCTTTCAGGAACAGAACCGGTTATTAGATGTTATGCGGAGACAAAATCACAAGAAGCACTTGAAGCATTATTAAAAGCCGGAGATGAACTAATTAATTCCATATAGTTAATGAAAGTTTGAGCGGGTTAAGCGTGGGTGTTATAAACGAAAAGAAAATATAAAATAAATTCCTTAGGGGGAAATGCAAAATGGCAGAAATTTGTGGAGTATGGGCTCGTGAGATATTAGATTCGAGGGGAAATCCTACGGTAGAAGTAGAGATAGTTTTAGAAGATGGTGCATTTGGTCGTGCAGCAGTACCGTCCGGTGCATCCACTGGTGTTGGTGAGGCTGTAGAGTTGCGTGATGAAGATAAAAGCCGTTACTTAGGAAAAGGTGTTTTAAATGCGGTAAAGAATGTGAATGATATCATTGCACCTGAGTTGATTGGTCTTGATGCTGCGGACCAAGTTTTAGTGGATCAAACAATGATTGGTCTTGATGGTACGGAGAATAAGGCTAAGCTTGGAGCTAATGCGATTTTAGCCGTATCTTTAGCCGTTGCTAAGGCTGCAGCGGACTCAGCTGGCTTGCCTTTATATGCTTACATTGGTGGACCTAATGCTAAGGTTTTACCTTTGCCGATGATGAATATTTTAAATGGTGGAGAGCATGCGGATAATAATGTTGACTTGCAAGAATTTATGATTATGCCGGCTGGAGCTAAGACTTTTAAAGAAGCTTTACAAATGGGAACAGAAGTTTTTCATACTTTAAAGAAAGTTTTAAGAGATAAGGGGTATAATACTGCTGTTGGTGATGAGGGTGGATTTGCACCTGATCTTGGGTCTAATGAAGAAGCTTTGCAGCTTATTATGGAAGCCATTCAGGTTGCTGGTCTTAAGCCTGGTGTTGATATGATGATTGCTTTAGATCCTGCTTCAAGCGAGTTTTATAAAGAGGGTAAGTATGTTTTAAATGGTGAAAAGAATAACCAGATTAAAACTTCTGAAGAGATGATTGATTATTATGAGTATTTGGTTAATAAATATCCGATCATTTCTATTGAAGATGGCATGGCTGAGAATGATTGGGATGGTTGGAAGCAATTGACGGAGAGAATTGGTGATAGGGTACAGTTGGTTGGTGATGATTTATTTGTGACTAATACCAAGCTTTTAAAAGAAGGTATTGAGAAAGAGATCGGTAACTCTATTCTTATTAAGGTTAACCAGATTGGTAGTTTAACAGAAACTTTGGATGCGATTGAAATGGCAAAATGTGCAGGGTATACGGCGGTTATTTCACATAGATCTGGTGAAACGGAAGATACGACTATTGCAGATATTGCGGTTGCGACTAATGCGGGACAGATTAAGACTGGGTCTGCTTCTAGAACTGATCGTATTGCTAAATACAATCAACTTTTGAGAATTGAAGAAGAGTTAGAATCTGTTGCGACTTTCAAAGGTAAGGGTGTTTTTTATAACCTTTAAGAGTTTAAGAATATAAAGTTTTGGGGCATGGCATTTCCCATGCCCCTCAGTTTCACAGCTTCTCTGTAGGGGTAACGCACAGCTATTCTAGTTAATGCACGAAAGTTTTTTTGTAACTTTTTTTCTAAAAAAAGTTAATTATAGTATTAATTATTTTTACGCAAAGTTTTTTTTTCAGTTTCGCTTTTTTTTATTCCTTGGAATAAAAAAAGTGTTAATTATTTCGAGTTTCCTTTTTGATCCTTTATTTCTGTCAATTTCTCAGCCAAAACTTGATATTTGTTTTGTAAAACAAAGACAATCAAAATATAGAAATACAGAAAACAGAATAAACATCTAATAGATAGCATCGCCAATCGTAAATATAAATAAAACGGGTCTTTGTATAAAAAATGCACCTAATGAAAATATAGAAAAGCGTCTATATTTGACATTGCGAATATATAGTAATACGATAAGAGTTACATTTAGATTAATGTGGGGAGATAAATATATATTTTTTTCTATGAGTGAGCATAATCCTCCTTATTTTCATGCAATGTACGGCGAATATGTTGGAGAGTTTAGGATAGAAACATTAGAAATGATCGAAGGAGACTTACCACCTAGAGCTATGAAATTGATTAAAGAGTGGGGTTTTAAGTATCAAAAAGAATTATTAGAGATATGGAATACTCAAAAATTTAAAGTTTTAGAACCATTATCTTAGGGGAGTTTTATATGCAAGGAATACCAAGAATAAAAAGCGTTAAGCCGTTAGATAATTTATGTTTATTAGTTAATTTTGAGGGTGATATTGTTAAAAAATATGATGTAAAAAAATTATTTAAAAAGTTTCCATTTTTTAAAGGATTAGAGAGCAAACCTCTTTTTAATCTTGTAAAAGTAGATTGTGGTGGTTTTGGTCTGTCTTGGAATGATAATCTAGATTTATCTGAATATGAAGTTTGGGAAAACGGTTTTACTGACGAAAAATAAAAAATATTTTTTATTTTTCGCCGTTAGGGATTAATGCACGAAAGTTTTTTTGTAACTTTTTTTCTAAAAAAAGTTAATTATAGTATTAATTATTTTTACGCAAAGTTTTTTTTCAGCTTCGCTTTTTTTTATTCGAAGGAATAAAAAAAGTGTCAATTATTTCGAGCTTTCTTTTTGATTCTTTATTTCTGTCAATTTCTCAGCCAAAATTTGATATTCGTTTTCTAAAACAAAGATAGAAAAATAATACTTTAAATTAGAAAGAAGGAAACCCCTTCAAAAATAAGGTAGGTAACCATGAAAAATATCATCCCCCAAAACACCCCTAAAAGTTTTAATGAAAGACGCTCTAATGAGAGATTTATTTCTGATTCTTTAACATTAACACATATCGATAGTACAGCGGTAAACTCCTCAATCGTAAATATCAATAGAACAGGTCTCTGTATAAAGAATTCCCCGAATAAAGATATAGGAAAGCGTCTATATTTGATATTGCAAACATATAGTAACAACATAAGACTTACTGGTAGATTAATATGGGTAGATAAAAATAATAATTGCGGGATAGATTTATCAGAATATAAAGATCAAGTCCCAGCATTTTGGGATGGTTATATTGAAGGCTTGCAAAGTATTTCAAGTAGGCGACGACATAATAGACGCTTAGAAAAAGGTATTATTAAAACAAATAAAAGAAAAGGTGAGAGGAGAAATACTAAACCGATTTTAAAGAAATGTTTTACAAATACAACATCCAAATTTTTACAAAATCAAGGAAATTGGTTTAAAGAATATGCAACATCTGGATCTCCAATCGTTATATTAGGTGGTAAAAAAACTTTATCTTTTAGTTATTGTAATTATTTAGGTTTAAATCATAGTGAAAAAGTAAAAAAAGCAATGATAGACTCTATTATAAAAGATGGTGCTGGAATTTCTTCTTCTCCAGTTACAGGTGGAACCATGTTAATCCACAAAAAGCTAGAAAGAAGTATTTCTGCTTTTATGTGTTGTGAAGATGCTCTTTTATATCCATTAGGGTCATTGGCTAACTATGGTGTTATTCCAGCAATATCGGGCGTAAATGACTATATCATATTAGATGAGAATAGTCATGCTAGCATAGTTGATGCTTGTATATTATCTAAATCTCATATTGTAACATATAGACATAATGATATGGATGATTTAAATAGGAAATTAAAAAAATATTCCGATAATAATAAACTTATAGTAAGTGATGGTGTTTTTTCTATGGATGGTGATTTTGCTAAGTTGGATAAGATATATGAACTTGGGGTACATTATAATACAGCAATTTATATAGATGATGCCCATGGTGTTGGAGTTTTTGGAAAAACTGGAGGAGGCATAGTAGAATATTATGGACTAGAGGGTAAAATTGATTTTGTAATGGCAACCTTTGCGAAGGCATTTGGTATCCAGGGTGGATTTGTGGTAGCAAAAAAAGAAATAATACAATATCTAAGGTATACAAGTAGAACATCAATTTTTAATGTTAGTTTGCAGCCATATATGATCTCAGGGATTTTGGAGTCTTTGGAATTGATTAGAAATGGAACAGATTTACGCAAAAAGTTATGGGAGAATATTCACCTTTTAAAGGAAGAGTTAAATACAATAGGTTTTGATACATTGCAGAGTAATAGCCCTATTATTCCTGTAATGATAAGAAATAGTAAAAAAACACAAGAACTTTGTGAATATTTGAGGAATAATAATATAGTTACTGATGCTATATTTTATCCTGTTGTAAAAAAAGCAAATTCTATGTTAAGGGTTGTTTTAAGTGCAGAACATTCACAAGAGAATATAAAAGATCTTGTTTGTTTTTTAGAAAAAGGGAAGAAAATATTACAAATAATTTAGATTTATGGTAATAGGAGAAGAACATAATTAGAGGAGAGACTATATGTCTTATTTAATTGGATTTTCTTTTTTATTGACATTTATAATACTATTAGTTGGCATTAAATATATACCTAAAGAAAATTATTTACGCCCTTATTTTATATTTTTCTTAGCTGTATGTTCTTTATGGTTACTTGCTAATTTTATGTCAGCTTATTACATGTCCACAGTATTTGTTAAGTTGGCTTATGCTTTTGGAGGGTTCCTCTATTCTAGCTATGTTTTATTTTCTATTAAATTTTCTTTGAAAAATAAAAGGATTATATAGAAAAGTATTATTTATATTTATTTTGTTGTCTATATTAATATTTTTAGCATCTTTAATACCAGATTTATTTTATTCAATAGCAGTTGGTGAGAAATATTATATATTAAAATATACTAATTATTTTTATCTGTATCTAATCTTTATATTAACTTCTTTCTGTATCATTTTTTCTAAATTTACATATTGTGTTAAAAATTTTACTGGGAATAAAAGAGTAGAAGCACAATATATTCTTACAGGTGGGATCCTTTTTACAGGAACAACACTTCTAACTGGAGTTATTTTTCCTTCATTAGGGGTAGAAACAGTTTTTGGCATAAAAGAGTATTATTATTTTGACACGGTTTCTTCTATTTTCTTTTCCTTATCAATCCTTATTTGTCTAATAAATAATAAGTTAATGGACATTAACCTAGCATGGCGAAAGATAGCGAAAGAAACTACTTATTATATTTTTCTTGTGAGTTATGTGAGTTTAATTTTATATATTTTACATAGTCAGTCATTTTCATATATACAAGAAGTTATAATCGCTACTATATTCAGCTTAATTTTTCTCTTTGTTCATAATAAATTTAAAGAATTCTTACATAATAGATTTCTCGGTAAGTACAAAAAAATCTGGGATAATTTACGAAATATTAGCAACATTAAACGAGATACCTATGATAAAAGACCCATTTATGAAATTATTGTTCATGGCATAGAAAAGGCTTTAGACCTGAGCTATGCTGCGTATTATGATATTACAACTTCCAGTGAAACCTACCTCCTTCATTACAGCACAGATTTTAACTATTATGATAAGGGCTCCCCTTATAAGCAATTGGCTTTTGAAGATCCCTTGGTGAAAAAGCTTTATCAAACAAGATCGTGTTTATATTTAGAACATTTGTACAAAGATCCCAATAATGCAGAAATCGTAAAAATATTTACGGATTTAAAGATTGAGTTATGTTTTCCCTTGTTTGATGCAGGCAAAGAAACTTTAATGGGGATCTTGGTTTATGGAAAAAAGAAGAGTAATACTTTATTTCATTTAGAAGATTTAGAGCTATTAGATGAGATCGTTAAAGAAGCAGAATCACAGCTGAATAATATCATTAAGGTTCGGGAAATCTCAGAGATATTTTCCGCCGATATCTTGGCTAAATATAAAAAAACCTATCAAGTAAAAATTTTTAATGAAACAAAAAGACTGGGTGAGATTAGAAATCTTAAGCATTTTACTGAACATGCAATAAAGGTGATCAACCGGTTTTTAAATGCAAGTGAAACAGAGATTTATTTATTGGATGAAGAGAAACGCAGGTATTATAACCCGTTAAACCCTAAAGAAAAAACGATCAAAGAGCGAAATTATCTAGTGAGATATTTAGAAGAGAACAAGGAGATGGTTTTAGCAAGCACCTTAAAGAAGTGGGCATCTGAGTGAAGATGAAAGAGTTGGTGGAAGCATCAGAAACAGCAGAGAAGCTCAATGCTTCGATCATAATTCCGCTGTTAGATTTTTCCAAGGTCTTAGGCTTTTTAACAATAAGTCGTCGAGCAGATACAAAGAAGAGATATAGTCAGGATGATTTTTTATTATTAAGTTTCATGACGGATAAGATCCAGACGAGTCTAGCCAATATCTATGCCAATGAGAAAGCGAATGTGGATGTGTTAACAGGTTTACATAACCGTAGATTTTTAAAATACAGGTTGGAATCAGAAGTGACAAAGAGCATCAAAGAGGGTATTCCTTTATCCTTCATTATGATGGATGTCGATGGATTCAAATTTTTCAATGATGCGGGGGGACATGAAGAGGGAGACATCGTCTTATGTCGAGTAGCGGATATGCTGATAAAATTGCTTCGCCCGAGTGATGAATGTTTTAGGTTCGCAGGGGATGAATTTTCGATGATTTTGCCGAATACAGATAGTGCGGGAGCTGGTGTTGTGACGGAGCGGTTAAAGGAAAGATTTAATGCGCATGCGAACAATGATTATTTAGAAGAGATATTTCAGATTCGAGTGACTTTGAGCATAGGAGTAGCGACTTATCATCCAGAGCAAGCGAGGGACGAGCCTGTTTTACAGGAAGTGTTAGCGATTATAGATGCGTTAGAAAAGCAATCGGATGAGGGGATGTATAAGTCGAAGAACGCCGGAAAAAACAAAGTGAGTGTGATGCCTGAATTTAGCAAGGTAAAGTATGAAATAGATTTAAACCGCAAGAAGTTACCCTTGTCTAAAAAGGATTTAAACCCGATAGACCCGTTTGATTTATCCCGCTTTGATCCCATCGATTACTAGTAGCCAGCTTTGCTGCAGCGTTGCTGTTTAGGTCAGCTTCGCTGTTTAGGGTTTAACGCATAAAAGTTTTTTCGGATTTATAAATATTTGGTGTTTTTTGGCGAATCCAGTAAAGAATTAAATTGTAAATTTTTGATGGCATAAGTTGATAATTTTAATTTTTTTATAAAAGAAACTGCTTTGGATTATTTTAGGGATATTAAATGACCTCAAAAATAAACAAAAACCACAATTCTAAAATATTATTTGTACCACTAAAGAGGGTGGCACAAACCTAGATGTGCAACTTGAAGATAATACTGTTTGGCTAACGCAATATCTTATTGCTACTTTTTTCCAAGTTGCTATTTCTAAATCAACTCTTGATGCTGAAAGTAAAGGGCTAATTCAAGTAATAACAGAATATACTAGAGCTTTAAGTATTTTAGATCATTATGATCATGACAAATTGAAGATACCTAAAGAAGTAGAAAGGGAAAGATCAGAATGATTAAAAATGTAGAAGAAATAACAAGGTTGGTAGTTTTTAAAGGGAAGAAAATAAGAAAAATATTACATAATAATGAGTGGTGGTTTAGTATTGTAGATGTCTGTTTGCTATTAACTTCTAGTAAAGATGCCGGATCATATTGGAGGCAACTAAAACAACGATTAAAAGAGGAAGCTAGTGAAGTCGTAACAATTTGTCACGGGTTGAAATTAGAAGCTCCTGATGGAAAAATGAGAGAAACTGATTGTTTTAATACAGAAGGAATCTTTAGAGTTATTTAATCAATCCCTTCCCCAAAAGCAGAACCATTTAAACGCTGGCTTACAAAAGTAGGTTATGAAAGAGTACAAGAAATAGAAGATCCAGAATTAGCAACTAAAAGAACAAAAGCAATTTATAAAGCAAAAGGTTATAGTGATAGTTGGATTGAAAAGCGCATGCGAAGTATCGCTATTGGTGATGAATTAACTGATGAATGGCAAAAGAGAGGGATTAAAGAAAAAATTGAATATAGTATTTTGACAGCAGAAATATCAAAAGCAACTTTTGATATGACACCTTCAGAATATAAAAAATATAAATAATTAAAACATGAAAATCTTTGCGATCACATGAATGACCTAGAAATTATCTTCTCTATGCTAGGAGAGGCGGGATCAACAGAAATAGCACGCAATAACAATGCACAAGGATTTGGTGAAAATAAAGAAGCAGCGAAACAAGGTGGGGATGTGGCAGGGAAAGCTAGGAAAGATTTAGAGGGGAAAAGCGGAAAAAAAGTTTTAAGTAAACACAATTATTTAAATCAGCCACAAAATACAAAATTGTTTTCGGCTTCTCTATTTTATTTTGATTTACAAAAATTTTTTTGTAACTTTTTTTACAAAAAAAGTTAATTATAATATTAATTATTTTTACGCAAAGTCTTTTTTTTTAGCTTCGCTATTTTTTATTCTGTGGAATAAAAAAGTTACTTAGGTTAATGAGTGATTTCTTCCACAGTGAATAGATCTTGGTCGGAAGTTACGCTCGCTCTATCTTTGACTAAAGTGTTAATTATTTTGCAGTTATACGGTGCTTTAATCTCGTTCATAACTTTCATTGCTTCAATAATACAGAGTGTTTGCCCTTCACTAACCGTATCTCCTGCTTTCACATAATTTGGAGCGCTAGGCTTTGGGGTTGCATAAAAAATACCAAAAATTGGTGTTTTGATGGTTTTTGCGTTAGTGGGATCTTGTTTTGTTTGTTTTTTTAAGTGGGGATTTTGCGTTTTTTGTTGACCTGAGCCGGCAGGTGGCATGTAAGTATAGTGTTCTGTATTATTTTCATCAGAAAATTTTTTGATTGAAATATAATGATCTTCTTGGTTTAGCTCAAATTCTACAACTCCTTTTTCGGTCATTATTTTGTTGAGAACCATAATTTCTTCTTCTGTTGAGATGGTTGATTCCTCTGGTGTTTCTATTTTGTCTAAAACAGAGGGGTCATTCCTATATTTAAAATATTCTATCGCTAGGTCAGGAAAAATTGCATAAGTTAAATAATCAGTTTCATCTTGGATATACTCTTTAGCCACATCGTTTTTTAAAGAATGGAATTTTTTGGTTGCTGTTTTTTTATGTTTCTTACTTTCTGCATTTTCTTCCACAATATTTTTTTCATCACTGACTAATTTCTTGAGTTCTTCACTGATCTTGCCCTTTGGTGTCCCATAATAGCCACGAATGAATTCTTTAATTTCACGGGGGATTAATTTATAGCGTTCGCCCATTAAGACATTATAAATGGCTTGTGCAGTAATAATCTGACTTATTGGCGTGAGCATGGGCGGGTTGCCCAGGTCATTACGCACGGCTTGAATTTCATTTAAGACAATAGACAATTTATCAAGAGCATTTCTTTCAGAAAGCTGTTGATATAAGAACGAAAATGAGCCACGGGTAAGCTGAGCCTTAAACAGGACATGTGTATTAAATGGATAATAAGTTTTGGTGATTTCTTTCCTGAAACAAAGATCAGCAATTTTAGCGGAGATTTGTTCAACTTTCTCTCGGTTTATATTGACTTCAACAGGGAGTTGTAAAAGATTTTCTATGGAGGGTTGTGCGGCAGGAAATGAAAGTGGTCCCATGCTTGTATCAACACCATCGACGCCAGCTTTAATCATTTCATAGGTGGTAATATTGGCAATGCCATTAGTAATATGGCCATGAAAATTAACTTCAATATTGGTTGATTCTTTGATTCTTTTAAAGAGTTCAATCCCTGTATTGTATGGCAGGATTCCTGCAGGATCTTTAATAGTCAAGGAATCAACTCCAGCCTTTTCTAGAGCCTTGGCATAGTTTAGGTAATATTTAAGATCATACTCATCACTGATAGAATAACAGATTAGTCCCTGAACCTTTGCGTTATTGCTTTTAATAATTTTAATGATATTTTTAATGTTAGAAATATCGTTTAAAGGATCGAAAATACTGATAATTGATATGCCACAATCGATGGAATGTTTGATAAATTCTTCAATAACTTCATTGGAATAAACATGATAGCCAACTAGGTGCCTGCCTCTTAGCATCATTTTAAGGGGTGTTTTTTTGATATTTTTTTTGATTTTACGCAGCCGATCCCAAGGATTTTCTTTCCATAATCTTAAGGCTGACTCAAAGGTACCTCCTCCCCAAACTTCTAAGGCTTCAAATCCACATTCATCTAGATCTTTTAAAAGTGGAATAATTTCATTAATCTTGAAATGTTTTGCCCAAATGGATTGTTGAGCATCACGGAGAGTTGTGTCAGTAATTTTTAACATATTTAAAATACCTCTTTTTAGGATATTATCCCCTTAGTTAAAATATTTTAGAAATAAATTGTTGAGTGCCTGAACTCTTAAGCAATTTAATATCTAGGTTCTCTCGTCCTTTAATAAAGCACATTCATTAGTTCTTCTGGTTTAAACCATAAAGCTATTTCGCGTTTTGCATCCTCTAAGTTGCTGGAAGAATGGATGACATTTTCATAAATACCGTTTTTATTAATCCTGCCAAATGCTCCACGAATCGTTGTAGGCAGTGCTTCTTCCGGATGTGTTTCACCTGTAATCTGACGAATCGCTTTTATGGCATTATCGCCCTCACAGACCAAAGCTATGAGGTAGTCTATATCGTGTTCCTTCCCTGTTATGTAATGTATTAATTTGTCAAAACATGGCTCATTATGCATATGGTTATAATGTTCTTTTGCAAGCTCTAGAGAAACTTTTGTGAGTTTAATGCCTACAATCTTGATTGCAGCATTATCAAGCAATTTGATCAGAATATGACCTATTAAGTTTTTTTTCATGGCATCAGGCTTTATTAAGATAAGGCTCTGCTCTAACATTTAGCTACTCCAGTAAATTTAAAAATGGTATATTTTAAAAGAAGTTACTTTATCATGATCCAAAATTTAAAAATATGGAAAATAATTATTAAGTTATTGTCTTAAACCAGTTGTCTTTTTTAAAATAAACTCTTTAATTATTGCAAAACAGAAATTTTTGTCAAATTTTTACTTCTTAGAAGCAACAAAATTTGTTATTTTATTCTAATATTGTTAAAAAAAATGAGTATACTATAATTCCAATAGCTGTCTAGATTATATAACAAAATTTAAATAAGTTATAGTTGCTTTTAGACAGCAAAAGTTAAGGTTGATTTAATACCCTAAAAAAGGAAAAATTTATGGAATACAAAGCCATTCGTGGAACGCGGGATATTGCTGGTGAACTAGCCACTTATTTTAATTATCTCGAAGAACAAGCTAGAAAAATTTTTGCGGGGTATGGATACTCAGAACTAAGAACACCCATTTTTGAATCAAGCTCAGTTTTTTTGCGTTCGCTTGGAGAAACCACTGATATTGTTGCGAAGGAAATGTATATGTTCGAGGATAAGGGTGGTCGTTCCCTTGCTTTGCGTCCTGAGGGGACTGCACCCATTGTCCGTGCTGCTTTGGAAAATAACTTAATAGAGCCAAATATCGATACGAGGGTTTTTTATCAGGGTGCAATGTTTCGCTATGATAGACCTCAGGCAGGTCGATATAGACAGTTTTATCAAATAGGAGCGGAAGTTTTTGGGAATAAAAATCCGCTTTTGGATTTTGAAATTATTAAGATTGCCAACGATATCATCATAAATATGGGGATAACGGATGCTGTGTTGCATATTAACTCGGTTGGCTGTCGGGAATGTCGACCAGCCTACCTCAAAGTTTTAGCAGCATTTTTAAATAACTTACAAACGGATGAGCTTTGTCCAACCTGCAACAAGCGGAAGGATACTAATATTTTGCGTGTTTTTGATTGTAAGATTGATACTTGCAAGAAAGTATTACAAGCGGCTCCTAGAGTTTTGGATCATGTTTGCGGTAGTTGTAGCACTGATTTTTTAAAACTTAAAGAATACTTAAACAAACAGAAGATTTCTTTTATCGTTGATGAAATGCTGGTTCGCGGTTTAGATTATTATACCGGCACAGTTTTTGAGATTTTAACGGATAAGCTGGGTGCGCAAGCAGCACTTGCAGCCGGTGGCAGGTATGATAATTTGGTGCAAGAGCTTGGAGGTAAAAAAGCTATTCCTGCTTTTGGATTTGCTCTTGGAGAAGATCGTGTAGTCGAGCTTTTAAAACCACTTAACCTCCCCTTAGTAAAAAAACCATTGATTTTTTTACTAACAACAGATATTGCGAAACATAATGAACAGATTTTTAATAATTTTGATCTGATTGAAGAATTAAGAGCTAAAGGTGTTGTGGTGACTTATAATTCTACGGGTAAGAGCATTAAGTCACAGCTACGAACAGCAAATAATTTAGGTGCATATAAGTCTGTCTTTATCGAGCCTGATGGGAGTTTTAGCGTTAAGGATATGATAACAGGTCATCAGCAAAAAATAGTTAAGTCGGAGATTTTACAAGCGATTCCCGCTATATATGTAAAGAAGGAATAATAATGCAAAAAAAATTGAATAATATTTTTGATAAAATCATCCAATATGGGATCCCGGTGACTTGTTTTTTATTAGCCATAGCTTTTTACCTTAAAACTTACGATTCTTGTATGATAAAAATAACCATCGTTCAGCTTTCTGGTGCTGTTTTTCCTATTATTTGGTTTATTAAAATAATTGAATCCAATAATTATGCCCGAATTTTTAAAGACCATTATTACAATAAACTTTTTTTGCCTATTATTTTGGTGTTAATTTCTAATTTCCTTTCGTATTTTTTTTCACCGTTTAAAGAAACATCTTTTGAGGAACTAACGCGTAGATTAATTTATATTTCGATATTTTTTGTGATTGCTTTTGAATTTAATACGCTCAAACGCATTCAAAGATTAATTTTTTGGATTATTGTGGGGGCATTGGTTTCGTCTCTTTATGGGCTGATTCAGGTTTTAGGCCTTGATCCTTTTGCTTGGAAAGGGGCATTTGGTCCGCGTATTTTTTCTACTTTTGGAAACCCAAACTTTTTTTCAGCTTATCTTGTCTGGGTGATTCCGATTATGCTCTCTTATGTTATTCTGACTAGAAAATGGATGTATTTTTGTGTTGCACTTATTAGTATTTTTTGTGTCTTTTGGAGTCAGAGTAAGGCAAGCTGGATAGGGTTAAGTGCAGCTTTAACAGTTTTTGCATTTTTAAGTGTGCGTTTTTTTGCTCATTTCAATACGAAAAATTTGAAAAAAATCATGATTATTTTTATAACCGGAGTTTTAATCGTAAGCTCAGGGGCTGTCTGGTATTTTTCTACTAAACGCATAGATTCTGTTAGGTTTCGTGTGTTTACTTGGCAGTCCACTTGGGAAATGATCAGAGAACCTATTTTTATAAACCCTCTGAGATCACAGCTTTTAGGTAACGGAATTGGTACCTTTAAAACCGTTTACCCTAAGTATCGCAAACCTGAGATTTTTTATATTGAAGGTAAACATAATACAGAAACCGATCACCCAGAGAACGAGTTTTTAGAGATTTGGTATGAAGAAGGGGTTTTGGGGTTCTCAATATTTCTATGGATGCTTTTTGTCGTAATTTTTGCTGCATTTTATAAGATCAATTATGTCTCAAAAACAGTTGGGGCAATCCAAAGGACAAATAGAACTCAAGAACAAATGGAAGAGATAACCCTTCAGCATTATTTAGTTGGAGTTTTAGCCGGCTTTATGGGAATGTTGATGCATAGTACGATGTGTGTTAACCTGAGGTTTGTTTCTAGTGGTTATTTTTTTTGGATTCAGCTTGGATTAATTTTTGCTATTTTAAGAGCATATGATAAACGCTCAATTAATGTTTTAATTCCGCATAAAACTCAAAGAGTAAGAATATTACAAATTGCTTTGGTTTTGCTTTCTTTACTTTTAGTGAAAAAGTTTGTCGGTTTTTTTAAGGCGGATTACTATCATAATATTGGCATAGCTTATTCTAAAGCAAAACGGTTTAAAGGCGCTGCTAAATATTACCAAAAAGTTAACAAACTTAATCCAAGTTTTATTATGTCTCATTATTTTTTGGCGAATGTTCTAATGGATAGGGGGGATATGAATAGAACCTATGATCCTAAATTAGGAGATACGAATAATATCCTAAGGAATGATATGGAGCGTGCTTTGGCAAAGTATGATGATGTCAAGCATTTTGCCCCGCATTATGTCCAAACTCATTATCAGGTAGGGCGTGCTTATAGACGCCTTGGAGATCTTGATAAAGCTTTGGAAAACTTTAAAATGGCCCATGATTTAGACCCTATTTTTGCCGGAACATACCTGCAAATGGGCGTGATTTATGCAATGCAGAATAAAGAGGAAGAAGCGATTCAAACATATCAAGAACTTTTAAAAATTCATCCGAAGAATGCTGAGGGGTATTTTAATATGGGAAATATCTATATTAAGCAGAAAAAGCTGAAAAAATCTGTCCAAGCATATCTTAAAACAATTGAGTATAATAAGAAGATGTTTGTGGCTTATAAGAACTTGATGAGTATTTTTTTAAATATCAAAGACATTAAGAAGGCTAAGGATATTGCTAAAGCATTATTGGAAGTTAAGCCAGATGATCAGTTTGCAAGGTCCGTGCTTGCACAAAAATAGTTATTTTATATCAATATTAGTATGAAATAATGGAATGATTTATTTAAGATTCTTTAGAAGAACAGATAACCTAAGCCGGTGTGGGTCCGTGCTAGGGTTTTAGTTAACCTAGGAATACTCTATGCAAAAATTAGAAAAAATGCAGAATATTTTGATAAGATCTCTGTTTTTTTTTACCCCTTTAGTTTTTTTAGTAAATTTAACAAGAAACCCTTTTTATATCCAAAAAGTTTTAGTTGTGCTGTTTGTAACTTTAATCTGTTTAAGTTTTTTACCAGAGAGGAAATTGTCGTTTAAACAAATTATTTTGCCTGAAAAATTTTTGTTTTTGTTCTGGGGAATAACTTTTATTTCTTGGTTGCTCGCATTTTTAGTTTTTCCTGATTGGAAAATAGCTGTTGCCTCAGAAGGATATCGAGCCTTTATGCTGGTAGTTTTTAATACAGTTTTTATCTATTTTTTGCGTAAAGTTATTCATGTTAAGTTATGGTCTGTTATTTTTTTTGCAGCATTTCTTGCTTCAGCTTATGGGATACTCCAGTTTTTTGGTATCGAAATAATTTGGCCAATCAGGCTGAACCCTTTTGGGAATCGCTGTGTTTCAACCTTTGGAAATCCTAACTTCCTCTCAACTTTTTTGATTCTTCTCATTCCTCTTGGTATTTATTTTTCATTCAAATTCCCAGCGACTAATAAAAAAAAATACCTTTATTTATGCGCAACGACTACCATGCTCGTTGCATTGTTTTGTACATTAACGCGGAGTTCTTGGCTTGGTATTTTGTTGGGATTGCTTGTTTTTGGTTTGTTGGTTGCTTTTATTAAGAAAATTCATTTGAAGAAAATTATTATATTTTCCCTTGTTGGGCTTAGTTTTGCTGCAATATTCATTTTTTTACCCCCGTTTAAGCATGATTTTAAAGCCAGACTCTCAGAGACTTTTACCCTTGCACCTACGAATCAAGCCATCCATCAAAGGGTAATGATTTGGAAGTCAAGTTTTGATATTTTTAAAGATTATCCGATCATTGGAGTTGGCTGGGGGCTTTTTGAGGTGCATTATCCTTTTTATCAAGCGAAATATTTAAAACAGCCACTATATGCTCCCTATCGAACGCACGCTAATAATTGCCATAATATATTTTTGGAAATCTTGACCCAGACAGGCGTTATAGGTTTTATTTTGTTTTTTGGCTTTTTTAGCTTTTTATTCTTTTATCTTATAAAGTTTTTAAAAAATCCCGAACCCAAGGAATCTAAAAAATTATTTGTCGCAGCATTGGCAGCAGGTATTGTCGCAGTCTTAATCGATAATACCCTAAATGTTAGTTTGTATTTTTCGTCTTCTGCTTTACTTTTTTGGTTCGTCGTTTCCTCTTTGGTTTCTGAGATCGCTCCAGATCAAGTAATAAAAAGAAAGAATCCGGTTATTTTTCTTTTGCCTATTTTTATCTTTATCAGTATTTTTCACATTAGAGGATTATTAGCAGAAATCAATCATTTTACTGGTGTTACCCTTGCTGATAGTGTGAAAAATGTTACAGCAATGACTCCGCTTAAAGCAAAAAAATATCTGGAGAAATCTAAGAGCTTATATAAATATTCCATTAATAATTTATATAAACTCGCTAACCTCCAAGCAAAGCTTGGAATGTATGATCAGGCTATTTTAAATTATCGACAAGCGATTGCGGCGAACCCTGGCTATAATGAGACATATTTTAATCTGGCTCTTTTGTTGTTGAAAAAAGAGCAGACGGAACAAGCTAAACAGCAATTGGAAATATCGCATAGGATTAACCCACTTAATACACAGGTGGTTTTAACGCTGTTTAATCTTGCTTTAAAAGAAAAAAACTTAGAAGACTCTTTAGCCTATTTAAAAAAAGCTTTGGAGCTTGATCCTGACAATTATGCGGTTATGAGTAATTTGGGAGTCGTGTATTCCATGCAAGGTGATTTCAAAAAGGCGGTTAAGTATTATCAAAAGGCTTTAGATCTTAAGAGTGATTATGCAATTGCTGAGCATAATTACTCTTTAGCAGAAAAAGAAATGCCCGGAATCTTTATGCCGTTTGAGTTTAGGCTGTTTAAATAAATTTATGCTTTTTTTAAGATTTAATTTTGATAATATCTTTTTTAACTTGATCAAATAATTGCGTTAAAGAATTAAATTTTTGTTGATCACGAATTTTTTCTTTTAGTTCTAAGATGATATTTTGATGATAGATATTTTTTTTAAAATCAATTAAATGGCTTTCGCAGCAAAGTTTTTCTTTATGCCTGTCAAGCGTATGTCTTAACCCAATACTTATTGCACTTAAGTGGTTACTATTATTAATTTGAGTATAACCTTTAAAAACACCCTCAGGTAAAAGTTTAAATTTGGGGATATGAATATTTGCCGTTGAGACGCCAAACCTTGTAGCTAGACCAAAACCATGGATGATTTGGTTCTTGATAAAATAGGTATGCCCAAGGAGTTCATTTGTTTCTTTAATATTCCCTTGGCGTAATAATTCTCTTATATTTGTGCTTGAAATTTTTTGTTTATTTTTTTTTATTTCTTCAATACTTGCCAAGTTAGAGTGTTTGCTGATTAAATGAATATCCCCTTGCTTGTCTTTTCCAAATCTAAAATTTTTACCGACAACGATTGTTTGAGGGTTTATTTTTTCTAAAATATCTTTTTTTAAAAAATTTTCTGCAGACATATTAGCCGTTTTAATATCAAAGTTAAGAAATAAGATGCTGTTAACCCCTAGCTTTTTTAAAATATAAATTTTTTCTTCATTGGTTGTTAGTAAATAGTCTTTTTTCATTGGGGAAAAAAGATGTTTAGGGTGGGTGTTAAAGGTGATTAGAAGTAGCTCCCCCGCTATGTCTTTAGCAATTTTTTGAGCATGTTTAATAATTTTTTTATGCCCAAGATGAATACCATCAAACATGCCAAGGGCTACGACAGTATTATTTTTTATTTTTTTGTATGAATTAATGCCATGATAAATTTTCATATAAACCTCTTCGCTAGAAAATGATAGATGCTTCTGTTTTTATTTTTGTTGCATTGTAGTTACTATCCGGGCTTTGAATAAAGGCTACCTGCATATATTCAGCACCAATCTTAAGCTGAAAATATTTAGTAAAGTTATATTCACTGTCTAAGGAACAAGAATATGTATCCTTATTTTCTTTGAGTAATGCTCCTCTTTCAAGGATAGCTTTTAACTCAGAATCAATGCGTATTCTATTTTCTACTTTAAATCTAGATTTAATAAAAGGAATTTTTAAACCATTTGCTGTTTTAAAATCTGTATCTGCTTTCAGGCTTATCTCATGCTCTTTATCCCACTTATCATCCGTATTCGCTAGCACTTCAGACTGTGTCGAATAATCATACCTAGTGGTAAAACGCCAAGTTTTATAGTTTAAGCCTACTTGTAAAGCATAATCCTTGGCAATCGTTTCATTTAAAAGGTTGTTTTTTTCTAAATCCGTATTAAGATCAAATTCTTTATATCTTTTATAGTTATACTTTACCGTACAATCAAATGTTCGAAATAAAGAAAAACGATAATTAGTTCCCAAAGTATTCGTAAGCTTATTGCTGGTATTTTTAGTCGTATCTTGTTTTTTTAAATAAGTGATCGACAGGTCACCAGAAGATACATATCGATGTAGTCTGAGAGTATTTTCAAATTCTTTGACTCCTAAAAGAATTTCTGGCCAGATCGTTTGTTGATTATAAGAACCCAAGGAGTCTGTCGTAGTATTTGTATACGAAAAGCGAGTAGAAGTATTTTTAAGAGGAGTAAACCAATGAGCATTATAACGCAGACATTCCAGCGGGATCCATTTCATCGAAAATGTTTTTGTATCATTCTGTGTGAAAGTTATTTGATTAGTTTTTAATTCTTCACCGATAGCCGTTTCATCTAAATCTTTAAAATCAGAGTTTTTATTGATAAGTAAAAGGTCGCGTGTAAAGAGCTGATTCATGAAACTGTAGTTTTTATCAACCTTATCCCATTCATTAATATCTTTCATCTCAAATTTGGTATTGATATTCATCGATTGTGTCGGTTTAAATTTAGGAAAAATACTTTTTAGGTAAATATTAAGGCTTGCCGAGCCGCGGTTGTCTAGAGTAATGTCTTTCGTCTTAATTTGAGTGCTAGCAGTCTCGATATTATAGTTTTCTTTTTGCAGGATATCATAGGTGAACTGAGGTTTTAGCCATTTTAAAAGAATAACTTCAGAATCAAATTCAACCTTTGCTTCCCGTTTTTTTAAAAAACGCGAAGCTTCTTCTTGATGATTGCGTAATTCTGTTACTTTTAAAAATTTATATTTTGGCTTTAAAGTTAAATGTTTATTTAATAAGAATAAATCAGTGCTTGCTTCCGATTCTTCTTCAAGCTCTTCTTTTGCATAAGTAATGCTGTTTTCTTCCTCATCATAGAAATCATATAAAGTTTTTTGATAGCGGTAGCTACCATCAATTTTTTGTTTGTAATAATTTGATGTTAGAGGGATGTTATAGCTCAATTTACCTGAGTAATAATTCTTGACCTGTTTTTCATTGAGGACATAAGGATTCGCTTCAGAGCTACTTGTAAGGTCAAAAAATTTAGCTTCAGCTTTAGTAACACTAAAATCAAACTGAGGCACTTTATTACCCATTAAAAGTCTGGTTGTAACGCCAGCAGTGTTTTGAATAGTCTTGCCTTCTTCGGTAATAGAGAAAGCCGTTGATTTGTTTTTAGGCGTAACTTTTTTTATCGAATATGCCTCAAACTTCATGGGCATGAACTTCAGTCTGGAAACTTCGAGCTTCCCCGAGTATTCATCTATCTCCTGTCCTGATGTAATGCTGTTGGAAGAAGCAAGCCCTTCATCTTGGGTGCCTGTGGTCAATGTTTCAAAATCAGCGTCAATATGTTTGGCATTAGCCGAGAGCTTGAAGCCTTTGATCGGAGTAAAATCAATTTCACCCCTATAAGCATTACCGGTTTTTGCTTTTATCCCACTCACAAAAATATCATTGAAGTAAACTTTACCATAAATAGTCGCTCCCGTTTTATTTCTTATCCCAACTTTGAAGTATTTAATATTTTCAAGGCGTGGTCCAGTCTTTGAATCAAGGGGCTTCTTATAATCGCTGAAGCCATCAGGAATACCGTCTCTTGGGCTGGTATCTTCTAGGGAAATAGTTTCCATACTCCAGCCGTCAAAATCAATTTCTTTTGTATATTCAAAATAGTTTTCTTCATCAGCCCCAATATGGAGAAAGAATGTGCCTTCTTGGTTATCACTATGTAAGAAAAAGTTTAATTCACTATATTCTGAGAGATCATATTTTTTAGTGCTAGGAAGTCTGTAGATAGCATGTCCAGTTGTATTACTACTTACCCCCAACTCATAATTAAGCTCTAAAGCCGTTTCAGTGATATTAATAGACTCATCATCATCAGCTGTGCCATAAAGTTCTTCATAAGTATTTTTTGTATTATTGGCTGTTGCTATCGAGGTATAGCTGTTGTCGAGTTCCTTGCTAATGGCTTTAACTTTAAGGTTCTCAGTTTCTTGCCATTTATTACTTTTGACAGCTATTTGATAAAACTTGATAACGCCTGAAGACTCACCAGAGGTGTTCTTTACCGTAATTCTTAAATGTTTAATATATTTCCACTTATTCATTTCCTCTGTATTGTCTGTATCAATATTTAAAGGAATAGTGATTTTTTGCCAGCCAGACTCTAAAGTTGCATCAGCAGATAAAAGATACGAATTTACGGCTCCTCCGATATCTAAAATACCGTTTCTATCAAGATCTTCAGAATCAAGTTTGGCATTATTTGCGCCTATTCTATGGGTATAGTCTAGCGAATCAGGCTCGTAGAGCCAGCCAATATCTTCATTAATGCCAAGTTGCCCATCACCATTTAAGTCTTCTGTAGATAAGAGATTATTGCCATCGGCATCTTCTGCTATTTGTCCATAGCTTAAAGTAATTTCATTTTTTGTTGTATCATCTAACCAAAGAAATAAGCTCAGAGTATCCTTATCTGAATAATCTACTCCAGTTTTGTTGATGACATCCACAATAGAAATTTCTTCCCCATTGGCAAGGTTCTCATATCTAAGCTCTAAAACTTCAACTTCACGGTCAGTGTCATCATTAATATTTGTATTGATCTTGATTAAGTCTACGGAATGATTCGTAAGTGTATATTTATTTAAGTCTGTTACTTGGTCGCTACTAGGATTCGTCGTAACCTGCCATTCTTCATTATCACTTGCCGCAATACTCTGCTCTTCACTACTTTCCATGTTTTCAATAATTGCTTTGCCAAAGATATTCGGATTTTGGTTGCTTTGTGCGATCTCACCCTTAATCCTCAAAGCAAAGGGCAAGCTAAGAGCCTTGGTAAGGTTGAGGTCTAGGTAAGAATCCATAACAGTAATGCTTCGAGGCGTTGAAAAAATATTAGGAGCTTCTCGTGGTTTATTTGTCCCCGTGTAAATTACTCCTGCCCCTAGAACGGAATCGCCTAGAAAGCTTAATGAGCTTTGAGTTCCAATGAGTGTTTGTTTAAACTGTCCCCCAAAAGGTAAATACTCATAGGTTATTTCCATTTTGGAAGTAGAGTCTACTCGTGTTGCATTAATTAAGGAAATAAGTCCAATGTCATAGTCAATGATATAGTCGATATCTCGTTTTAGATCTTGTCCATTTAAAGTGATTTTTTCTGAGCCAATAATAATGGTTTTAGCAAGCATATAGGTTGAATTTTCGACTTTTTCATAGGAATATTCAACATTAATTGTAAAAAGCGAGGTGATATTATCATTATCATAAAAATTATTACCCGAATAAAGATTTTTAAAAGGTTCATTATCGATAAACTTTAAAATACCGTTACTGTAGTCAATCTCAATCGAATCATAAGAAAAGTTTTGATTAACATCATTGGTATTAAGTACGCGAAAAATAAAGTCTTGACCAAGATCTCCACGCACTATATTCGTGTTGCCCAAGTAGTAATAGGATTTAATTTCTTGGTCAATTTTATTACTTGAGTCTTTTAAGAGGATAAGTTTGCCTTCTTTTCCTGCAAGTTCTGATAATGTTTTAGCTTCATTTTTTAGCGTATAATCCATCGCAATAACATAGTTAGTATTGATCGTTGTTTTAAAGTGAATAGTTCCATTAACATAGTCAATGTCATAATCTATCCCTCTATTTAGTTTTTGGAAAATTTTAGCATTATCCCCATTGATTATTATATCTTCTGTGGCGTTATCCGGAAAATTTTCTGCTGTATAGTCGTAAAGAGTTTCGCCAGTCGTCTCTTTTTGATCGTAGAGGTAAATGCTTTCTGAGTTTTTTTCGATCGGTAGTTTCGATTGATTCGCTAGACTCGAATCCTCAAAGTATAGTTTATAATACCTGCGTTTGATATAGCTGGTATCTGCAATTTTCTTTTGTTCTTTTGAGGTGTTGCCTGTAAAAACTTTTTTTTCTGTAATACCTTCTGTTTGTGAGCCGATTGCTTTGATCCTTAAATTTTTATATTTAGCCTTAAGGCTCAGTCCGAATAAAGTTTTGTTATAACCAAAGAATTCTGTTTTATCAAGAGAAAGGTTAATATTCCCAAAGGCTATTTCTTCGATAATTTCATCTTTTTTCGCCTTGCTCGCTGCTTCGCCTTTTTTTACATCATTTGGGTTGGTAATATCTCCTTTTTTATACCCTGTATACACAACCGAAATATCCTGCTTTTCTAGTTGTACGCCTGTATCATCATAGTTAACTCCTACATGGATTTTATTGCCTATTGTTCCATTGATACGCATTTTGAGTTCTTGGTTCATCTGCATGCCATCTGAGATGCCAGAGGGTGATTCAAGTTTTTTATCCTCATTTTTATAGTCGATTATACCGTAATCAAAAGCAATAGTTTTACGGCCTTCAATATTAAGGTTAGATTGATAAGGCAGAGAAATATCAACGAGGTTACCTTCAAGCTCTTTTAGTTTTTCCGTTTTTTCAAATTGAGGTAAATCTAGTTTTTCTATTGTTTTTTTTTCAAAGGTATCTGTTTCTTTTTTTTGTTTGATCGATCTGTAAAAATCAGGGTCAAAGGCTATATCAGCCAAAATAGTTGAGTGGCAAAATAAAAGAAGTATGAATAAAGTAAGATATTTTTTTAGGCTCATATTTTTAGATTATCTTTTTATTTATTTATTATTCAATTTATCATAATGAATTTTAACTTAAAAGTGAGAAAATGCAAGCAGATACTATTTACTCTTGTGATAAAGACTTGTTAGAAACATTCAATATGTAATACACCTTATCATTTTTTACCAAAATTAGCTAAATTTTTTAGCTTTTTTATTTTTACCTTAATAAATTAATTTTGAAGCGAAAGGTTTAGTCATTCATGCCAGGTTTGTTGTTAGTAAAGTCTGCAAAATTAATTAAATAATTTTGACACTATACTTAAAAGAGAAAGGTTAGCGAACATTTAATATCTGATACGCACAAAGGGAGAATATCCGCGTCTTGTATAATTAGATGAATTATATTAAAATTAATCAAAGTTAGGCATACTTTTTACTTTATATGTAAATTATACTTATCAAGTATGGTAATATTTTTATAAATTTTTCGAATTTTAACTGACTGTATAGCTTGTATGCGTATTAATATTGAATCCGAGTTCCCTGTATTTCCATGGATAGAACTTCTTTATTTGTCATCAAGGCATAGATATTTGATCTGTTTTGGATTTAATTTGTAGTTTAATTGCGCATAGTTAATAGTCCCATTATAAAGAGGCTCAAATGTCAGATATTATTGATCCGCAATTTTCTGTTGAGGATATTCAGGAATTTTCATTAAGACCTACTAAGTTAACAGAGTTTATTGGTCAGAACCAGCTAAAGTCAAACCTTTCGATTTTTATACAAGCGGCAAAGAATCGAGGAGAATCACTCGATCATGTACTTTTTTATGGTCCTCCTGGCTTGGGGAAGACTACACTTTCAAATATTATTGCCCATGAAATGAGTGCTAATATTAAGACGACAACTGGACCTGTGCTCGAAAAAGTAGGTGATCTTGCTGCAATACTGACGGATCTTTCTGAAGATGATGTTTTTTTTATTGATGAGATTCATCGAATGAATCACCTTGTGGAGGAAGCACTCTATCCTGTGCTTGAAGACTTTAAATTAGATATCATTATTGGGCAAGGTCCCAGTGCGAAAAATATTAAGCTGGATATTCCGAGGTTTACTTTGGTTGGGGCTACTACCCGTGCAGGTCTTTTGACCTCTCCTTTGCGCGATCGGTTTGGGATTGTTCACCATTTAGACTTTTATAATGAGCAGGAATTAACCGTTATCATTAAGCGTTCTGCCAGTATCTTGAATATTGAGATCAGTGATGAGGGTGCAGTTGCTGTTGCTGTGCGTTCGCGAGGGACACCAAGAATAGCTAATCGTATTCTTAAGCGGATTAGAGATTTTGCAGAGGTTAAACATAATGGGGTTATCGATTCTTTTTGTGTGCAAGAATCTGCAAAAATGTTGGATATTGATGAAATTGGTTTGGATAAGGTTGATCGGAAAGTTTTACTTTCTATGATTAACAATTACGCAGGAGGTCCAGTAGGGCTGGATACTTTGGCCGTAGTAACAGGGGAAGAAGTGGATACGATCAGTGATGTTTGCGAGCCATACTTGATTCAGCAAGGACTAATGTTGCGAACACCAAGGGGTAGGGTTGTAACAGATGCCGCATACCAACATTTTAACCTTAAACGCAAATGATAATTTTTGATTTGATGCTTTATTTGTTTATATCTTTAAATATATTTGGTTTTTTGGAGAAAGAGTAAGTTAATTAATGGAGATGATTATGAGAAGAATAGAAATAGCACCATCTATTTTAGCCGCAGATTTTACTGATTTGAAAAAAGAATTGAAGATGCTGGAAACCGCAGAAGTCGAACGGATACACCTTGATGTTATGGATGGACACTTTGTTCCTAATATTACCTTTGGACCTCCGTTGATTCACTGTATTGATGATGTAACAGACTTGTTTTTAGAAGCACATTTGATGATTTTTGAGCCTCAGAAATATCTTAAAGCCTTTAAAAATGCAGGCAGTGATATTATTATCATTCATAAAGAAGTTTTAGCAAATCCAAGGCCATTACTTGAAGAGATTAAAGGGATGGGAATTCAAGCAGGAATTTCGATTAATCCTGGAACTCCTTGGCAAGAAATTAAGGATGTTTTAGCTATCGTAGATATGGTGCTAATTATGACTGTTAACCCTGGGTTTGGGGGGCAAAAATATATTGCCGATGCTGCTTTAAAAATGCAAGATATGGCTGAGTATATTTCGAACGCTGGATTTAAGCAGGAAATTGATATTGGTATTGATGGTGGGATTGATCCAGAAACAATTAAAGATGCGGCAGCGAAAGGAGCGAATGTGTTTATTGCAGGCTCTAGTATTTTTAATGCAGATGATCCGATTCAAAGAATTAAAGAGCTAAGGAAGGCAGCAACTGATGTTTAAAGTTTGTATTGTTGGTCGTGCGAATGTGGGGAAATCCAGCATTTTTAATAGGATTATAAAAAATAAAAAGGCCTTGGTCTCGGCAAAACCAAATTTAACGCGTGATCGAAATCATGCTATTTCAGAATGGCGTGACCATAAATTTATGCTGATTGATACAGGCGGTGTGGAAAAAGAAGATGGTAGCTTTGAGAAAAACTGGATATCTAAAAATGTTGTCCTAGGGCTAGAAGAGGCAGATCTTATTTTAATGGTTGTAGATGGGAAGGAAGGGCTTAATCCTTTAGATCAAGATATTTTAAGATGGATTAAATCTGGCTATCCCAATAAAATTTTTTTATTGGTAATTAATAAGCTGGATGGGATTGAACAGGCAGTCTATGCGGCTGATTTCTATAAGCTAGGTATTTCAGATTTTTTACAGGTTTCTGCTGCGCATAAATTGGGTTTGACTGATCTTTTGGATGCAATTGTTAATAATATTCCTGAAGACTTGGCACAGACAGATGAAAACAATTTTGGAATCAAGGTAGCTTTTGTCGGTAAACCTAATGTGGGGAAGTCATCTCTTTTAAATAAAATTTTAGGGGAAGAACGCGTGTTAGTAAGTAGTGTTCCTGGAACAACTCGCGATGCCATTGATACTTTCCTCGAGAAAGCCGGAAAAAAGTATACATTGATTGATACCGCAGGGATTAAGAAGAAAATTAATAAAAAGAAAGATGAATTTGATTATATTTCGTATTATGCAACAGAGGAAGCCATTAAGCGTAGTGATATTTGTTTACTTTTGATCGATGCTGTAATCGGTGTGGGACAGCAGGATTTAAAAATTGCAGGACTTATTGCCGAGCATTCTAAGGGCTGTATTATCTTAGTCAATAAATGGGATTTAGTTGATGAGCGAGAGGATTATGTTAAGAAATTTTTACAAGATCGACAGGATTTGTTTCCTTTTTTAGCATTTGCCCCTATTGTTTTTATCTCTGCTGAAAGCGGGTTAAGAGTTACGAAGGTTTTTAGTATTGTGGATCAAGTTTATCAAGAATATTCTAAGTTTATTCCTGATGATGCGGTTGCAGAGCTTTTTAGAAAATGTTATTTGAAACGATATCCACCAAGATCAGTTAAAAAACAACCCGTTGTCGTCATGGGGGGGAAACAAATCAAAACGGCCCCTCCACTTTTTTATGTTAAGATCAGTAGAAATGGGGGGTTGGCAAAATCGTATGTTAATTATTTGCGAAATAATTTAAGGTATGAGCATGGCTTTGAAGGCTCCCCCATAAATATTATCTCAAGAGATGAAAAAGAGCAGTTCGATGGTGACTTCTCATAGCTCGTTTCTTGTAAAATAAAGGAAAGGATTTTGATATGTTATTTAAGTTAATTTTATTATTGATAATTGCGTATTTTTTAGGAGCAATTCCTTTTGCCTACCTTATTACTAAGATGGTCAAAGGTGAAGATATTCGTAATATTGGCAGTGGAAATGTTGGAGCTACTAATGTTTTTCGTGGAGTGGGTAAGGGGTATGGAATTTTAACTTTGCTGATGGATGCTTTTAAAGGCTACCTAGCTGTTAAGCTGGCTATTTATTTTTTACCAGAACATATTATGGGTCAACTTTATGTGGCTATTATGGTTATTATTGGGCATGGTTTTTCTGTGTTTTTAAAAGGAAAAGGAGGGAAGAGCGTCGCTACAACTTTAGGTGTTTTCATTGCATTAGCTTTTCCTGTAGTTTTTTTCACTTTTATTGTATTTATATCGGTAGTCGCTCTTTTTGGCTATATTTCGGTTGGTTCTATCGTTGGCTCGATTTTTTTGCCGTTAGCACTTTGGACAATGAAGTATGATCAGCCTATTATTATTTTTGCCGCTATTTTATGTGGGTATATTATTTATAAACATAAGCCGAATATTTCTAGACTTATTCAAGGAGAGGAAGATAAATTTATTAAAGGAGTATAGTTTATTTAAATATTTTAAAATAATAATATTTGTTGATTATTTTAAGAGATTATAAGACACTTAAATTTTATTTAAAAAATGAGTGTATAGCAATTTTGCTAGAGAAGAGAGCCCATATTTTTAGAACAAATGGATTAGGAAAATTATAGGAAATACAATAATGATAAAAACGAAAAAAATTACCATCCTTGGACTTGGTAGCTGGGGATATGCCTTGACGATGGTCTTGCATGATAAGGGGCATTTAATTAATGTTTGGGAGTATGATAAGGAACGACTCAAGCGGCTAGAAAAAGATCGAAAATTTGACTTGATTCAGGGAACTGAAATTCCAGAAAATATTTTTTTGACAAATGATATTCAAGAGGCGTGTTTAGGAAGCGATCTCGTTGTATTTGCAGTTCCATCACATGGAATACGGAGTGTTGCTAAACTTTTAAAGGATAAAAATATTAAGCCAAAACGGATTTTAAGTGTGGCTAAGGGGCTTGAGTATGAGACATTATTTAGTATGACAGAGGTGGTTGCAGATGAACTGGGTTATCCTAACGCGGACATCTATGCACTTTCAGGTCCTACACATGCTGAGGAAGTTTCTAGAAAAATTTTTACGACAGTTGTGATCGCAGGAGAAGATGAGCTTGTTCTCAAAGAACTACAGGAAGTATTTGCTATAGATTACTTTCGGGTTTATATCTCTCAGGATTTAAGAGGTGTAGAGCTTGGTGGTGCTATTAAAAATGTTATTGCCATTGCCACGGGGATTGCCGATGGACTCAACCTTGGGGATAATACTAAAGCAGCCATTATTACACGCGGACTCGCAGAAATTTCTAGGCTTGGTAAGCTGAGCGGAGCTAAACCAGAAACTTTTTATGGGCTTTCAGGTCTTGGAGATCTTGCTGTTACCTGTATTAGTCAGCATAGCCGTAATCGCTATTTTGGAGAACAACTTGGGCGGGGACGAAAATATCAAGATATTTTAAATGAGATGAAAATGGTTGCAGAAGGTGTTAGTGCTGCCAAATCAATCTATAAGCTTGCGGGCGAATATAATGTTGAGATGCCTATTGTAAGAGAAGTTTATAATATTGTTTATTATAATAAAGATCCAAAGGTTGCGGTCGTTGATCTTATGGGAAGGTCTTTGAAAGAAGAGGAGAGTTAAGCTATGTTTTCAGAATTAAAAGAACATTTTTGGTATTCATTCATGGCTATTTTACTAGGGATGTTATTGGTTTTTGTTTTTTTTAAACAGATTACACCCTATAGCTATAATATTTTTTATATTATGCACCCTTTGCATGTTTTTTTCAGTGCCTATGCAACAGTATCTCTCTATCGGATTTTAAGTAAGAAAATTAATATTTGGAAATTATTATTAGTTGTGATTCTCGCTGCCGTTTTAATCCCGATTATAAGCGATAGCTTGATTCCTTATTATGTTGAATTTCTTTTTAAAATGCCCTCAAGAGAAGTGCATATAGGCTTTATAGAAGAAATTTTTGTTGTGAATGGTGCTTTGCTGCTGGGAGTAGTTTGCGGGGCTTTTAAACCGATTAAGCACCTGCCTCATTTTTGGCATGTTTTGGTGAGTAGTTTTGCGAGTGTTTTGCATGTTGTGATGTCAAATCAAGATTTTATTTTTACTCCAAGTATTTACTTTGTCGTTTTTTTATTTTTAGTGTTAGGTGTGTGGATTCCTTGTGTGGCTAGTGATATAGTGGTGCCTGTTGCCTTTAAAGATTAATGTCCTAATCTTTTGCAGGAGAATATATGTGGTTTAAAGTCAAAAATCAGCACTTTTATTATGCTAGTTTAGTATTGTTTGTTCTATTTGTTTTAATAAAAATTAACATGAATTATTTTTACAGTTGTAAGGGCAAGTTTGTTTTTGACTCTATTCGTAATAAAAATGGGATTTATGTTTATGAAAATGGTGCGATGCATTTTATTACGAATCAAGCAAGTTTTCCAAAATGGACCCCTGATGGTAAAAATATTCTTGCTGTTAATTTTGAGGGTATTGTCATTATTAATCCTATCACTAAAAAGATTGAACGAAAGTTTCGAGTACCTGATGGGCAAGTAATGGATTGTATTTTGATGAATGATGGGCAATCAATCCTCTATTTTCTTAAGAATCGTAGAGGGGCATTTTTTGATTTTTTTCTTATTAAGTATAGTTTAGAAAATAAAAGCATAAAGATTTTACAAAAATTTTCGTTTAAACATATTAATTTTAATATTGGAAATCTCCTGCTGTCTTCTGATGATAAATTTGTAAGTTTTTCTGCAGGAGAGTATTTATATTTGCTAAATTTGGCTCAAGGTGAGTTGAAATATTTATGGCAGTCAGCATACCCGATTGGTTGGATGCCTGATAATAAAAAGTTGGTATTTTTTACAACTAGAGACCGCAGTGGCAATCTAATTGAGTATTCTTTAGGTCGGATAATTAGGATTGATGTTGATGATAGTAGCACAGAGATTATTGAATATTCTTCTTTTATAAATTCTCATAATATTAAGGTTACTAAGGATGGTAAGTATTTCTATTATGCGAGAAGAACACCTAATAATGGTTTCGAGTTAGTTTATACTAAGTTAGGTGATAGAAAAAATATACGCGAAATCAATGTGACTCACACAGAATTTGTTAATAATAGTAAAGGTTATTCTAAAGACATGGAACCTGATTGGTATTTTTAGAGATGTCTTTATCTCTCTAAAATAAGGAGGAAATTATTTTGGTTATGGGGATGCTATATCGATTTATTATGAGTATTTTTGGGTTGATTTTAATTTTGATTGGTTTGTTATTTTTGTTAAGGAATTTTTTTTGTTGGTACTTTAAAATTAACCAAAGGCTTAAGATAGAAGATGGGATTTTTAAAGAGTTATTAAAACTAAATAACAACCTAGCGAATAATAACTATCTAAATACGACAGACTTAAGAGGGGATGATTCCCTTGAAAAAGATGAAGTCCCGCAATTTGAAAATGAAGACGATAGGTTGGTCAACCTTTTTAATAAATATAAAAATATTGCAGTTTATAATATTAATAGAGATGATGAAAGTATTTTTAGTTATTTTCAGGCTAAGCAGTACAAGATCATTCCTATAAATTATCAGAATATTCGTTTTGCAGATATTAAAACTTATGCAACAATTATGTCTGTAGAAGCTCATATTGAAATTTTGTTAGTGAAAAAAGATACAGAGAATATTGCTAACCTTTTAAATGAATGTATCGCTAGAAAGAAAATTAAAAATGATATTGAATATGTTTGGTTTGAAGAGCTTATCGTTGATAAAGAAGTTTTGAAAAAATTTCAAGATGTTAATATTAAGGTAGTGAACGGTTATGATATGTACAAGCAGTATGCTAAGTTGATGCTTAAGACTACGATTTGCTCTTAAATTAAAAATGCTTGAGCCAGTTATTGAATTCTTGCAAACTGTTATGTAAGTTTTAAGTCTGTTTTTTATGCGTAATGTTTTAATGTTAATAAGTTGTATCATAAACGATAAATGATGGATATTTAGTAAAGATGAGCCTTTTTCTCAACTTTACAGTTAATTAAAAAATGAATTTTGAAAATAAAAATACTAATAAATTTTACTTAATTTCAGAAGCCGCAGATAAAACGGATGTCGCAACCCATACTTTGCGTTATTGGGAAAAAAATGGATTGTTAGTCCCTCTCCGCACACAAACAGGTAGGCGGCGTTACTCAGAAGATCAAATTTCAGAAATTGTGAGGCTTAAAAAACTAATATATGATGAAAAACTGACGACTGTTGCAGTTAAAAAACGCTTGAAGATTATTAAATCGCGAAAGCTTCATTCGAGGAAAGAAACGAAATTGTTTTTGCGTGGTTTAAAAGCAGATATTAAACAAGTTTTAAAAATGTTGAAATAATGCTATTTATTAAAGGATGCTTTAAGAGTAATGCTTGCAAAACCTTTGATATTGTTAGAAAAGAAATAAAGGTTTTGATTCCACTTTTTTAAAAGGATGCTAGCTTTTTTTTTAGTATCTATTCAAAAATCAAGAAAAATGTTATATTAGATAAAATATCTACCTACTTTGTTAATAATTCAGAGAGTTTTCTTTATTAAGATTACGCTGATTTATAGCTTTACTAGGGGTTGATTTTTTTTGTTTAATTTGCGAAAAATATAATAAAGTATTATTTTAATTCTATTTTTGGAGTTAAATTTATTAAATTGGAATAAATAATGATAAGAAAGGCTAAGATTAAAGACTCAAAACAAATTCAGGACTTAGTGAATGC
Source organism: bacterium (assembly GCA_024222485.1). Classification (GTDB taxonomy): domain Bacteria; phylum RUG730; class RUG730; order RUG730; family JAAEPJ01; genus JAAEPJ01. The sequence continues at coordinate 35,076 of JAAEPJ010000390.1, forward strand.
TTATGCTAAAGAAGATAAAATGCTTTCTCGGTCACTCAATGATATTTATGAACATATTAGAGATTTTTTTGTTTATGAAGATGAAGAGGGTAATATCCAAGGTTGTTGTGCCATGCATATAGTTTGGGATAATTTAGCAGAGATTAAAGCTTTAGCTGTGTCTGCAGAGTTTAGCTCTCATGGTATTGCGAGAGATATGGTGCAGCAATGTATGTCAGAGGCAAAGGCTTTAGGTATCAAAAAAACCTTTGCGTTAACATATGTTAACGGTTTTTTTAAAAAAATGGGGTTTAAAGAAATTAAGCGTGATAACTTACCGCATAAGGTTTGGCGTGAATGTATCTATTGTCCAAAATTTCCTGGCTGTGATGAGATAGCAGTTGAGAAAGACTTAGGGTAGGAGTGTTATAGGCGTTTTTCATTACTTATGAAAAACCTTGACAAATATCCTTTGAATCAGTATTATTTTTACACTCAAATAAAATGTAAAAAATTTCGAGGAGGAAGTTGTGGCAGTTAAGCTTAGATTAAAGCGGTTAGGTGTTAAGAAAAAACCTATTTATAGAATTATTGCAATTGATAGCAGGGAAAAAAGGAATGGTAGAGAAATTGAAAGGTTGGGGCTTTATGATCCTCATAATAATGAGAATACAAATGTTAAGCTTGACCTTGTTGATTCTTGGCTTTCTAAAGGGGCTATTCCAACAGCAACTGTTAAAAGTTTAATAGACAAAAGTCGTAGTTAGCTAGGAGAAGAGTCTAATGTTGAAAGATTTTTTGACTTACATAATTCAGGGGTTGGTAGATAATCCCCGTGAGGTTAAAGTTAATGAGATTGAAGGTGATAAAACCAGTGTAATCGAGTTAAGAGTCGGAAATGGGGATGTCGGAAGAATAATTGGTAGACAAGGTTCTGTTATTAAAGCAATTAGACTTTTGAGTAATGCAATTGCTGTGAAACATGGCAAGAAAGTTACAGTTGAAGTAATAGGATAATAAGTGCTTAAGATTGATGTAATTACAATTTTTCCTGAAATTTTTAATGATTTTTTGGAAACAAGTATTATTAAAAGAGCACAAGATAAGCAAATTGTAGAGCTTAAAATAACAGATCTTAGAAAATATGCTATTGATAAACAGAAAAAAGTTGATGATGAGGCTTATGGTGGTGGTGCAGGAATGGTTTTGAAACCCGAGCCTGTAATTCGAGCTATCCGTGACTTGAAAAAAGATTCAACGCGAGTTATTTTACTTTCGCCTCAAGGGACTGTTTTTAAGCAGCAATTTGCGAATAACTATGCCAAAGCTGATCATTTAATTTTAGTTTGTGGTCGTTATGAGGGATTTGATGAGCGAATTTTAGGCTTCGTAGATGATGAAGTTTCTTTGGGGGATTTTGTTTTAAATGGTGGAGAGGTTCCGGCAATGGTCGTGATTGAGGCTGTGACCAGACTTTTGCCTGAAGTTTTAGGAAATAAGGAATCATTTTTAGCGGATTCTTTTTATGAAAAAAATATTTTAGATTACCCACATTATACCAGACCCTTTGAATTTGAAAACTTGAAAGTTCCGGATGTTTTAGTGAGTGGGAATCATGCAAACATTGCTGCTTGGCGAGAACAGCAAGCACTTTTAAATACTTTTAAAAAAAGACCAGAATTGTTGAGAAAAGAACAAGTAAAGAAAATTAAACAAATACAAGAAATAGGAATGGATAAGGAGTTAGATTGATGGACAGTATTATTCATAAAATTGAAGCAGCTTATAAAAAAGATGATTTGCCTAGTTTTAAAGCTGGTGATAGATTAAAAGTTCACTTAAGAGTCGTTGAAGGTAAGAATGAAAGGATTCAGGTTTTTGAAGGGGATGTGATTGGTATCAGAGGACGAGGTATTCAGGAAAACTTTACCATTAGAAAAATTTCTAATGGTGTTGGTGTTGAAAAAATTATTCCAATGCATTCACCTAAGATAGATAAAATAGAGGTTGTAAGGTGTGGGCGTGTAAGGCGTGCAAAACTTTATTACCTAAGAGAGCTTTCTGGTAAAAAGGCTAGAATTAAAGAGAAAATGAAACCTAGAAAGAATTAATTTTTTTATTTTACACTGAGATTAAATCATTAAAAAAAGCCTGTAGTTTTGCTACAGGCTTTTTTTTTGATCGAGTTAGTCTGATGAGAAGAGACTTGGATTTTCCCGTGAAGTTGCTCCCAAATTAAAAAGGAGAAAAAATGTCGTTATTTGAATTTGATCAAGTGTTTTTTAAGAAAGACATTAAATTTATTGCTGGTGCTGATGAAGTTGGCCGTGGTCCTTTGGCCGGACCTGTTGTTGCCAGTATGGTTATTCTTCCTGAAAATAAAAGGTTAGCAGGACTTGATGATTCTAAAAAGTTAACAGAAAAAAAACGAGAAAGATTGTATGCGCTTATTTGTGCGGAAGCTTTAGCTTTAGCTGTCAGTTTTGTTGGAGAAGATAAGGTGGATGATCTTAATATTTTAAATGCGACTAAACTGGCTATGAAAACTTGTTTGAGTGATATAAAAATCACTCCGGACTTATTGTTAATCGATGGTAATTTTTTGATTGATACTGATATTAAGCAAAAAAGTATCGTTAAAGGTGACGCTAAAAGTGCTGTTATAGCCGCCGCTTCAATTGTTGCTAAAGTAGAGCGTGATCGATTTATGAAGAAGATACATCTGAAATATCCGGAGTATGGATTTGATAGCCATAAAGGTTATGCTTCAAAAAAGCACCTTGAGGCAATTCAAAAGTATGGTCCTTGTAAATTGCACCGTAAGAGTTTTAGACCTATTACAGATTTTTTTAATCGGCAAATGGAGTTTGGGTTGTGAAAAAAACTAAAATTTTACTGGCATTATCAGGGGGTGCAGATTCAGTGTTTTTGTTGTATGTTTTAAGCCGGATGCATGCATTTTTTGATATCTATGCCCTACATGTAAATCATCAGCTTAGAGGCATCGAGTCTGATGGTGACGAGAGGTTTGTTGTTAAGCTATGCCAGAAGCTGGGCATTCATTTGTTTACGGAGAAAGTTAGGATTAATAATCAGTCAGGCATTGAGGAACAAGCGAGGGATGCACGCTATAGTATTATTAGGAGAATTTGTGAAGAAGAAAGTATTGAAGCCTGTTTTCTAGGACATAATGCTGATGATGATGTGGAAACAATTCTGATGAATATTTTGCGTGGAACAGGTATTAATGGTCTTAGTGGGATAAAATTTAAGCGAGACCTTGGAGACCTTATACTCATACGCCCACTTTTGAAGTTTTATAAGCCGGAGATTGTGGACTTTTTAGGGGAACTTGAATTTCGGGAAGATAGCTCTAATATGTCTAATAAATTTTTACGCAATAAGTTAAGGAATCAAGTTCTACCAGAGTTTTTGAAACTAAATGATAAATCAAAAGAACATATCTTGAATTTAAAACAAGTTGTTTGTGAAACAAAATCAGCCTTTGATTGGCTTGTAACTGAGAAAGTAAATAATGTCCTAATAGAGCAGAATAGTCAGGAAATTGTTGTTGATTTGAGTCGCTATATTCGTTATAATAATCAGATTAGAAAAGCTATTCTTTGCCGTCTGCTTAATGGTAAAGCGAATTTTAGACATATCAATTTAGTCTTTGATAAAATTAATGATTTATCCAATGGCCGTTGGAGTTTAGATTTAAAAGGTTCTTGGATCATCAGAAGATTTAGAAATAGACTTTTTATTTATCTTAGGAGTCAAGTTAAGGCTCAAGCAAAAGAGGAGAAAAAATAACTAATGAATAAATTTATGAAGAGTTTATCCCTTTGGGTTTTGATTATTTTGGGTGCATGGCTTTTGGCTTCAGGTTTAAAAGATAAGAGTGCTACAAAGAATATTAGTTATTCTACTTTTAAAGATTTAATTAAATCAGGGAAAGTAACCAAAGCGGTTGTTAAGGCAGATGTAATTAGTGGGGAGTTTGATGATAATGGTGTAATAGTGAGATATAAAGCTACTTTAATGAATGATCCTAACCTGATTTCTGAGTTGGAAGCATATAATGTTCCAGAATACCGTGCAGAGACTAATAAAAGTTGGGTGAGTAATGTTTTATGGTATTTTGGTCCTGTAGTATTATTAGCTTTTTTATGGTTTTTTATGATTAAACAAATGAATTCTTCTGGTAAGTCTGCGATGATGTTTGGTAAGACTAAAGCAAAGCCTGAAGTTGATAATAATGTTACATTTAATGATGTGGCTGGTTGCGATGAGGAAAAAGAGGAGCTTAAAGAGATTATTGCCTTTTTAAAAGATCCACAAAAATTTCAGAAGGTTGGCGGTAAAATTCCTAAAGGTGTTTTATTGTCTGGGGCGCCCGGAACAGGGAAGACTTTGCTGGCTAAGGCTGTTGCTGGAGAGGCTTCTGTTCCATTTTTCAGCTCTAGCGGTTCTGAGTTCGTGGAAATGTTTGTTGGAGTTGGGGCTTCACGAGTTAGGGATTTATTTGATAAAGGGAGAAAGAATGCTCCTTGTTTGCTTTTTATTGATGAAATTGATGCGGTTGGTCGACATAGATTCGCTGGGATTGGCGGTGGACACGATGAGCGGGAACAGACCTTAAATCAAATTCTTGTAGAGATGGATGGGTTTAATACTACTGAGGGCGTAATTTTAATTGCAGCGACTAACCGACCTGATGTTTTAGATCCTGCTTTGACTCGTCCCGGCAGGTTCGATCGTCAGGTGACAGTTTATCCTCCAGACCTTAAGGGTAGAGAAGAAATTATCAAGGTTCATACAAAAAAAATTAAACTAGAAGATGATCTTGATCTTTCCATTATTGCTAGACGGACCCCTGGTTTTGTTGGTGCTGATCTTGCTAATCTTTGTAATGAAGCGGCACTTTTAGCGGCAAGATATGATAAGAAAAGGGTTTCTATGGTGGAGTTGGAAGAAGCCATTGAGCGAGTGATTGCAGGTCCAGAAAAAAAGAGCCGTATTATGTCTGAAAAAGAAAAGAAAATGATCGCGTATCATGAATCAGGACATGCTGTTGTTGCAAAAATATTAGATCATAGTGATCCTGTTCATAAGGTTTCTATTGTGCCTCGTGGTCCGGCTTTGGGGTATACCTTGCAATTGCCAAGAGAAGATAAATATTTAACGACTAAAAAACATTTATTATCTCAGCTTGCTATTTTGCTCGGTGGGCGTGCGGCTGAGGAGATCTTTTGTCAGGAAGAAACAACCGGCGCACAAAATGATTTAAGTCGAGCAACTTCAATAGCTAGTAAAATGGTTTGTGAGTTTGGAATGAGTGAGAGTTTAGGGAAGATTACTTACCGCAAAGATGATAGTGAAATATTTTTAGGACGCGACATTTCTAAAGATAGACAGTTTAGTAATGAAACATTGGATAAAATTGATGAAGAGATTAGGCGTATTGTCGATGAGGCATTCCAAGTGGCGAAAAAGGTACTGATAGATGCTAAATCTAAGATTGAGAAGTTAGTGGTTCTTTTAATTGAAAAGGAGTCTATTTCAGGTGAGGAGCTTGATTCAATAATTCAAACTTCTCAAGAAAATAAATAAAAGAAGCTGATATTTATACGGAGACTTAAAAGTATGAAAAAGATCGAAAATGCAGTGAGAGACATTATTGAGGCTTTAGGTGAGGATCCTACAAGAGAAGGTTTGAAAGATACACCAAAGCGTGTTGCTAAGATGTATGCAGAACTTTGTGGCGGATATAAGCAAAAAGCACTCGATGTTGTAAAAGTTTTTTTTCAAGAAGAGAGTTATGATGAAATTGTTCTTGTTAAAGATATTCCAGTTTATTCGCTTTGTGAACATCATATGATCCCTTTTTTTGGTAAAGCACATGTTGCTTATATTCCACGCGAAAATAAAATTACAGGGCTTTCCAAAATTGGACGCGTAGTAGATGTCTTTGCAAGAAGACTGCAGCTTCAGGAACGCATGACAAAACAGGTTGCAGAGGCTATCCACGAGGCATTAGATCCTATCGGTGTGATGGTCGTAGTAGAAGCAGAACATTTTTGTATGACAATGAGAGGGATTAAAAAAGCTGGATCACAAACCGTTACATCAAGTCTGAAAGGTGTTTTTATGGAAGATCCTATGGCAAGAGCAGAGGCTTTAGCTTTAATTAAAAGCTAATCATAGGGGAAAGATTAACCCTTTAAAATCCTTCGCAATATTTAGCCAACGCTGATTGTTTTATTTTTTAGCATTTTAGATTATGTGTTATTGTTAATTTAAAGATATTGATTGTTATAAATTTTTTTAGTTTAATATTATTAATTAATATTGCTAAATAAAGCATTTTTAAGAAAAAATACATGATAATAGTAAAAAAATTCAAAAACCAAATAGAGGCTGCTAAATTTTTAAAAGAGAAGCTTGGCGTGTATAGCGGAGGTGTGCAAATTATGGCACCAAAGACTGAAATTTTTAATATTTTTCTAAAAGATATTAAGAATCAAGCCGCAGCTATTATTAAGCAAGATATTCTTGCACTTGGTGGCGATGCGGCTATTCATGCAGATGTCGTACGCTTTAAAGAGGGGAAGAATGATGTTTTATTGATGGCTAGAATTGTTGAGCTTAAATTGTTAATTAAGAAATTGAAAGCACAGCCTTATGGTCTACAGTCCATCGCCGTAGATCTGGCTGAGGCTTTAGCAAATTATCTTAAGCCAAGAAAAGAACCTCAGGTGATGGGTATTTTAAATTTGACCCCTGATTCTTTCTCTGATGGAGGAAAGTTTATTTCGATAGATGCGGCAGTTGCTCAGGCGGATAAGATGATTTTAGAAGGTGCAGATATTTTGGACTTGGGAGCTGAATCGACTAGACCTTATTCCACACCGATTAGTGAGACGGAAGAAATAGCAAGGTTAATGCCTGTACTAAAGGAAGTTAGAAAACGCTCTAATGTTAAAATATCGGTAGATACTTATAAGCCTAATGTAGCAAAATTAGCGCTTAATGCTGGGGCTGATATTATTAATGATATCTCAGCAGAATTAATAGATGTTGCTTCTCAGGCAGATGTGCCCATTATTTTAATGCATATGCAAAACAAACCTAATAATATGCAGGATCAACCAGAGTATGATGATATAGTTCTAGATATTATTGAATACTTTAAATCTAAGATAAAGGACTTGGACCATGTTATTATTGATCCGGGGATTGGGTTTGGTAAAACCTTAGAGCATAATCTAGAGATTCTAAGGAGAATAGATGAGTTTAAGGTTTTGGGTGTTCCTATTATGGTTGGGGCATCGAGAAAATCATTTATTGGGGAGATTATAGGCAAAGAAGTTGGGGAGAGATTAGCTGGAAGTTTAGCTGTAGCTGCTCTTCTTAGTTGTCGAGGAGTAGATATCTTAAGAGTTCATGATGTTGGAGCGACTAAAGATGTGTTGAAGATATCTCAGAAGTTGATCTAGTTTTTTTCCAGTATTATGCTATTTGCTTTATAAACAATTTTAGACTAAGTGGTGTATAAATATTTTAATATATTAAAATATTTATATTTATTAAAGGGTAGAAATTGTGAATTTAGAAATAATTGTCCATTCATTAAAACAGCTTAATATTATTTTTTTTTATATTGTAGATATTACGATTATTACGATTATTTTTTATCAAGTTTTTCGTTTAATTAATAATACTCGTTCTTTACAAATGTTTCGGGCTATTTTATTCTTTTTTGTTATAACAATGATTGCAGGCTTTATGAATCTTTCAGTCACTGAGTGGCTTTTTAAGAGTTTATGGACAGTGTCATTGATTGTTTTAGTTGTTGTTTTTCAACCTGAGATTAGAAGTATTCTAGCTGAGATTGGGAAAAGGCGACTTTATAATATAAAGTTTAGTGCATATGCTAAAGATGAGATTTTGAAAGCAGTTAAACATTTTTCTGTGCTTAAAATTGGTGCTTTGATTGTAATTGAGCGGAATACAGGGCTGAAAGAGTATATTGATAATGGTATTATTTTGAACGCCAATCTTTCCAGTGAACTTTTAACAAATATTTTTATGCCTAAGTCTAACTTACATGATGGAGCAGTCATTATCCAAAATAACTTGGTTGGATCAGCGGCATCTTTTTTGCCTCTTAGTAAAGTTGAGCTTGATATGACTATTGGGACAAGACATCGTGCTGCAATTGGGATGAGCGAGCTTTCGGATGCTTTTATTATTGTTGTTTCTGAAGAAACAGGTGAAATTTCTATTGCCAAAGAGAGTAAAGTTCGTTGGAAGATAAGTTATGAGGAGTTAGAGTCAAGGTTGATAAAAACTTATAATAGTAGTGATAGCTACTTTAAAAAGTTGTTGATGAAGTATTTTAGACCACAGAATTTTAAGAAAAATTATGATGAAAAAGCTATTGCTTTAATCGTTGCAGGGTTGATTTGGTATTATATCAAGTTTCGGTTATTGGCCGTTTAAATTTAAGGATTGTGAGCCCTGCTATTAGCCAAAATTTATTTGAGATAGCAGATTTTTTAAAGGATATCTTGGAGTGGAGGTCAAATGCAAACGAAATGTTTAAGCAAAAGAAAGTACTTTGGAACGGATGGGATAAGAGAGAGAGCCGGTGAATTTCCATTGGTTGCTGATTTTATTAGGCGCTTGGGTTTTGCTGTAGGAGGCGTGCTTGGTGATTCGACTAAAAGAGTTTTAATTGGTCGAGACACACGAGAATCAGGTGAGTGGATTTTTGAAGCATTATCTCAAGGTTTCAATGCTCAAGGGTTTGCCGTTGATTATTTAGATATTGTTCCTACTCCTTGTCTTAGCCTAATGACGAATAATTTTGCTTACTCATGTGGCGTTATCATTTCTGCCTCACATAACCCTTATTTTGATAATGGCATTAAGTTTTTTTTGGGATCTGGAGAGAAACTATCCGATGATGTTGAGCTAGAGATTGAGAAAAGCTTGGATAATGCTGAGCTACTGGATTTTAAAGAGCCTATTTTCAATAAGGTCGACTTAAAAATTTTTTATTCTCAGTTAGATTTAGAAGGCTTAAAGGTTGCTCTTGATTGTGCAAATGGTTCTTTTTTTTATTTAGCTCCTAAAATTTTAAAAGAATTTGGAGCGCAGATAGAAGCGGTTGCTATCTCTCCTGATGGGAAAAATATCAATGCCGATTGTGGTTCTACGCATATTAATCATTTATTGAGTTTTATGAATAATAAAGACTTTCACTTGGGCTTTGCGTTTGATGGTGATGGCGATAGGGTCCTTGCTGTGCAGGGAAACGGGAAAATTTTAGATGGGGATTCTATCCTTGGAATTTTGGCGATATATTTAAAAGAAAAAGGTCGACTTAAAAATAATACATTGGTCATAACCGTAATGAGTAACCTTGGTTTAAAACTTGCAATGCAAGAAGCAAATATTAATATTATTGAGACGAATGTTGGTGATAGATATGTTTATGAAGAGATGAAAAATAATGATGCCGTTTTAGGGGGAGAGCAATCTGGACATATAATTTTAAGGGAATTTAATAATACAGGTGATGGGCTTCTGGCGGTGCTTATGCTCTTAGAAGTTTTCAAGGATTGGGGGCAGCAAAAGTTTTATGAGATATCTGCTTCTATTCGTAAGCTACCTCAGGTACTGATTAATGTCCGAGTAGACAATAAAAAGGCGATTGAAGAAGTTAATACATTAAGTATTGCTTGTAAAAGAATAGAAAAAAAATTAGCCGGAAAAGGGCGGATTTTAATTAGATATTCAGGGACAGAGCCTGTGATGCGTATTATGTTAGAAGGAGAGAATGAGGAAGAGATTAAGCAATATGCAGAGAATTTTGCTAAATTAGTAAAACAGTCCCTTTGATCGATCTGTTTTTCAAAGAATAGGAAGGTTTTTGTTAATGAATTTTTTAATGTTCTTATAGTGAATGTATGATTAATAATATTATTAAGAAATAGGAGAAAAAATGGGTAAATTATATTCAAAATCACATGAATGGGTTGAGAAAATAGAAGATATTTATGTTGTGGGGATTACAAAGCATGCAGCAAAAGAGCTTGGGGATGTTGTTTATATTGAAATGCCTGCTGTTGGTGATACGCTTGAATTTGGGAAAAGTTTTGGCGTTGTTGAGTCTGTAAAATCTGTATCGGATTTAATATCACCTTTAAATGGGGAAATTAAAGAAATTAACGAGGAACTTGACGTACAGCCTGAGCTTATTAATCAGGATGCAGAAGCAGCTGGCTGGATTATGAAAGTTACAGTGCCTGATGAGGCTGTTTTAGCTCAACTTATTTCTGAAAGCGAATATTCCCAGTTTATTAGTGAAGAGTAAAATGGATTATATTCTACATTTTAATGAAAAACCTATTGAACATTTACTTTCTGATATCCCTAAGGAAATTCGTCTTGGTAAGGATTTAAATTTGCCCCTAGGACTTTCTGAGCTTGAACTTATTAATTTTATTAAGACTTTTAAAAATAATAATGATTATACGAAATTTTTAGGTGCGGGTATTTACAGTCATTTTATTCCTGCCTTAGTTGATTCATTAGCGAATCGTTCTGAATTTGTTACAGCATATACGCCATATCAAGCAGAGCTTTCTCAAGGTTTACTGCAGAGTATTTTTGAGTATCAGACTGCTATTGCCCATCTAACGGGGATGGAGGTCTGTAATGCTTCTCTTTATGATGGTGCAACTAGCTTGTTTGAAGCCGTGAAGTTAGTGAGTAATGCAACGGGTCGTAAAAAAATATTAGTTTCTCATTTGATGCATCCTGAATACCTAGAATCCTTATCCATATCAATCAAGAATTTTGGTATTGAAGTATTTTACTTCAATAGTAAAGTAGATATTGAACGCTTGCTTTTTCAATATTCTGAAGAAATTGCTGGTATTTGTATTAGCAATCCTAATTTTTATGGAGAAGTAGAAGATTTGAAATATTTTTCTGAGATGGCACATAAAGTAGGAGCACTGTCTGTTGTTAGTATTTATCCCATTAGTCTTGGTGTCTTAGCAAAACCGGGAGATCTCGGTGTGGATGTGGTTATTGGAGAAGGTCAATCTTTGGGCATGCCAGTTTCATTAGGTGGTGCGACACTGGGGCTTTTTGCAACCAAGAAAAAGTTTGTGAGATTAATGCCTGGGAGGGTCGTTGGCAGGACTACGGATAAAGCGGGAAATATTGGTTATGTTTTGACTATGCAGACGCGTGAGCAGCATATTAGAAGAGAAAAAGCTTATAGTAATATTTGCTCTAATCATGCACATTATGCTTTAAGGGCTTTAATTTATTTAGCATGTATGGGAGATAATGGTCTTAAAATTGTTGCGAGAAGGTGCATGGATAATGCGTATTATTTGGCAGGGAAGCTTGGACAAATTGATTATTTTGAATTGCCCAAGCAATCAGGCTTTTTTAATGAATTTGTCATAAAACTACAATCTGGGCTTAATTTTTTGGAATTTGATGAGTATCTTAGAGAAAATGGAATTGTGCTAGGTCTTAAAATAGAGAATAATTCTTGGCTTGTGGCTGTTACTGAGGTTAGTACAAAAGCGGAGATAGACAGAGTCATCGATGTGATAAACAAATATTTTCGTTCTCTTTAGAGTTTTTTATAATTCTAAAATTAGCAGAATATTAGAGTAGCATGGTAGAATTAGTATAAGAATTAAGGATGAAACTATGAATGAGTTAGAGATAATTAAGCGTGGGACTATTGATATTTTATTGGTAGATGAATTGAAAAAAAAACTAGTTACTAAAAGAAAGCTTAGAGTGAAATTTGGTGCTGATCCCACAGCAGGTGATATCCACCTTGGGCATGCTGTTCCTTTAGAAAAGTTAAGGCAATTTCAAGAACTGGGACATGAAGTAATTTTTATTATAGGCGATTTTACAGCAATGATTGGGGATCCAACTGGTCGTTCTATTTTAAGGAAACCTTTGACTCGTGATGAAGTAATGCGTAATGCGGAAACATATACAAATCAAGTGTTTAAGATCTTAGATAAAAATAAAACTGAGGTGGTTTATAATAGTAAATGGTTAAATGATTTAGGGATTGAAGGAATTTTAAATTTAGCGGGAAAATATACAGTAGCACGGATGCTTGAGAGAGATGATTTTAATAAACGTTATAAGGCAAATACCCCTATTAGTATTATAGAGTTTTTATATCCATTGATTCAAGGATATGATTCTGTTTATTTAAAGTCAGATATCGAGGTTGGTGGGAATGATCAAAGGTTTAACCTTTTAGTGGGGAGAGAATTACAGAAACATTATGGTCAAGAACCTCAGGTTGTTTTGACAGTGCCTTTGCTTGAAGGCCTTGATGGTGAGAAGAAGATGAGTAAAAGTTATGGTAATTATATTGGTATTAATGAGGATCCAAAAGAAATTTTTGGTAAAATTATGTCAATATCAGATAAGCTAATGATGCGTTATTATGAACTTTTGACAACCAAAAATTTGTCTGAAGACATCCACCCTAAGACTTTAAAAGAAAATTTGGCTATGGAATTGATCGAAAAATTTTATGATCCTTTAGCAGCTATTCATGCAAAAGAAGAATTTTTGAATGTATTTAAAAAACATGAATTACCAGAAGATATCCCAGAGTTTAAATTTTCTGAGGATTCTCTTTGGATTCAAGAAATTTTAATAAGGACTAAGTTAGTAAACTCCAAAGGGGAAGCCCGCAGGATGATTGTACAAGCGGCTGTTAAAGTAAACCAAGCGAAGATTTCTGATGTGAAAGCTAATATTAAAATTGGTTCTCAAGCTGTGATTCAGGTAGGGAAAAGGAAGTTTGCCAGAGTTTCTCGGAGTGAATGAATATGACATATACGGCCTTTTAGGAGGTATAAAATGAAAAAAAATCAGTGGTTTATTCTCATTTTTTTATTATTAATAATAGGCTGTGGAGAACAATATATCCCTACTTCTCCTGTTTTGCCTCAACATATCAAAAAGATTGCTATTCTTAAGTTTGAGTCTGGATCCGCTCCCTCAGAATTCGTAGAAAAGTTGAAGATTGCAACGGCGGATAGGTTTGTTACAGATAGAAGAGTTGCCGTTGTGAATATGGCAGATGCGGATGCAATTTTAAAAGGAAAAATTTCTAGATATTTACTTAGCCCACTTAAATATTCTCATGCTAAGATCGCTACTCAATATCAACTTTGGGTGTGGATAGATATTTCGCTTTATGATGCAGTAACTAAAAAAGTTCTTTGGACAGAGACACGTCTTGAATCTAAGACTAAGTATTTTACGGATAGTTATGATATGTTTGCCCCCACGACAGAAACAGAAGCTCAAAACATTGTGATAGAAATGTTAGCAAGGGCTTCTGTTAAAAGAACAATAGATGGTTGGTTTATTGCTTCCGGTGTTAGTGATAGATTATAGAAATGGCGATAAAGGAATAGTCTCTTTATGAAAAATATTTATTTGGAGATGCGCTGGAAGATTAATTTTCTGGGAGTTGTCGCTATTGCTTTTTTATCAATTCTTTTTTTTAGGGTGCTTTATATCCAACTTTTTAAAGGACTGGATTATAAGAAATTTCTTAAAAAACAAATCATAAAAACTGAGGAAATGAGGAGTCTGAGAGGGTCGATTTATGATCGTAATGGTGAAATTTTAGCGTTTTCCCTTTTTAGATTCTCTTATTTTTGCTTTCCTAAGAAGATTAAAAATATTAATGAAGTTCGAGATTTTGTGACTAGAAAATTAAAAGTTTCTACTGCTGATTTTGATGCGAAGCTTAAGAAAAATAGTAATTTTTTTTGGATCATTAGGCATGATGATACGGAAGTTAAGAAGCAAGATTTTCCGAAAGGGATTGGGGTTATTTCTGAGGAAAAGAGAGTGTATCCTAGTGGTAATTTTGCCTCTCATGTATTAGGGTTTACTGGGGTTGATAATAGAGGGCTTAGTGGGGTTGAGTATGAGTTCGATTTGAGATTAAGTGGTGCAACTTTAAAAATTAAAAATAAGATAGATGCTCGTGGTAGAAATTTTTCATCTGATAAGATTTTTCAGATTGAAGAGAATAAGTCTCAAAATATCTATTTAACGATTGATAAAAATATTCAAATCATTGCTGAAAAACATTTAGAAGGCATGATGAGAAAATCAAGATCAGAAAAAGCAACAGTTATTATTCAAGATATTAAAACGGGTGATATTTTAGCAATGGCGAATAGACCTGATTTTAATGGGAATATCGAAGCAAAGAACTTGAAGAATAGTGCCATTACAGATATTTATGAACCGGGTTCTACTGTTAAAATTTTGATAGCAGGAGCGGCACTTGATGCAGAGTTATATTCTGATATCAAGGATGAAGTTTATTGTGAAAAAGGTAAGTTTAAAGTTTATGATCATATTATTGAAGATCATGATAAGAAGTTTGAGAATTTATCTATTCAGGATATTTTAATTTATTCGAGTAATATTGGGATGTCTAAGATTGGCAACAAAATGGGCAAAAATTTGCTTTATAAATATTTACAAAGGTTTGGGTTTGGCAACTATACGGGAATAGAGTTACCTGGTGAGGCAAAGGGCTTATTGAAAAAGCCATTATACTGGTATGATATCTCATCTTATATTGTTGCCTTTGGGCAAGGCTTTGGTATTACCCCTCTTCAACTAGTTATAGCTTTTTCTGCAATAGCAAATAATGGGTTAATGATGGAGCCACATATTATTAGTAAGTTTGAAATAGATAATAAGATCAAACGAGTTGATAAGCGTAAAGTCCGCCAAATTTTAAAACCAGCTATCTGTCAAGATTTGATAGAAGCAATGAAGTTAGTTGTCATCAAAGGGACAGCCCCAGATGCACAATTATATGGCTATGAAACAGCAGGGAAGACTGGGACTGCACAAAAGTTTGATGCAAAAACTAAGACTTATTCTAAGACAAAATATATTGCTTCATTTATTGGGCTTTTTCCGGCGGATGTTCCAAGATTTACGATTTTAGTCGTTGCAGATAGTCCACAGGGGGTTTACTGGGGAGGGAATGTTTGTGGTCCAGTGTACCGTAATATTGCTAGAGATTTAGCTTATTATTTTCGGATTCCACAGAATAAGTTATAGAAATTTATCCTAAAGGTACATTTTCTATAGTTTTGAAAGGGTGTCGTTATTATTTTAGCCTTTTAAAAGAAGGACATGATCAAAGATATTTTTAGAATTAGGAGAACTAAGATGAAAATTGTCTCAAAATATGAGCCAAAATCTATAGAAGAAAAATGGTATGATTTTTGGCTTGAACAGAAAATAAATCAGGGAAAACCAGATGCTTCAAAAAAAGCATATACAATAGTCATTCCTCCACCAAATATTACAGGAGCTTTGCATATGGGGCATGCCTTGAATAATATTTTGCAGGATGTTTTCATTCGTTTTAACAAAAAAAGAGGATTTAATACTTGCTGGATTCCTGGAACTGATCATGGAGGCATCGCGACACAAAATGTCATGGAAAAACAGTTATTGCAGGAAGGTTTAACTCGGCATGATATTGGACGCAAGGCATTTTTAGAACGGATGTGGTCTTGGCGTTTTAAAACAGGGGATACAATTTTAATGCAGCTTCGGAAACTTGGTTGTCTTTGTGATTGGGATAGAATTAAGTTTACTATGGATGATGATTGTGGGGATGCCGTTTATGAATCGTTTAAAGTTTTGTTTGAAGAAGGGTTAATTTATCGTGGGAATTACCTGATTAATTGGTGTCCACGCTGCTTGACAGCATTATCTGATATCGAAGTGGAACACCTGGATAAGAATGGGCATCTTTGGCATATTAACTACCCTTTGAAAAATAATCCTGAAATAACGATTACAGTGGCCACTACGAGACCTGAGACAATGTTGGGGGATACTGCCGTTGCAGTCAATCCTCAGGATGAGCGGTATCTGCATTTGATTGGAGAGACTTTGATACTCCCTTTAACTAATCGAGAAATTCCTGTTATTGCGGATGATATGGTCGATATGGAGTTTGGGACAGGTTGTGTTAAAATTACTCCAAGTCATGATAGCAATGATTATGAGACGGGAAAGAAACATGATTTAGAATTTATCACAGTTATTGATAAGCAAGGCAAGATGACAGCCGCAGCAGGGAAGTATCAAAGTTTAGAGCGTTACAAGGCAAGAAAAGAGATCGTTCAAGATTTGGATGCATGTGGATACTTAAAAGGAATTGAAAAATATAAAAACAAGGTTAGTGTTTGTTATCGTTGTCAGACAGTTATTGAGCCTTTAATTTCGCCACAATGGTATGTAAAGACTAAAGAGATGGCTAAAGCGGCTATTGAAGCTTCAGAGGAGAAGAGGGTCGAGTTTTTGCCAGCCACTTGGGAAAAACCTTATTTAAATTGGATGAAAAATTTGCATGATTGGTGTATTTCTCGGCAGATTTGGTGGGGGCATAGGATTCCTATTTGGTATTGTGATAAATGTCAAACGCCTCAAGTGGCTAAAGATTTACCGAGTGAGTGTAAATCTTGTGATAATAAAGAAAATTTTAGACAGGATGAAGATGTTTTAGATACTTGGTTTTCATCTGCTTTATGGCCATTTTCGACATTAGGCTGGCCAAAAGAGAGTAAAGATTTAGAGTATTTTTACCCTACTTCCGTTTTAGCAACTGGGCATGAAATATTGTATTTATGGGTGGCTAAAATGATCATGATGGGATTAAAATTTATGGGAGATGTCCCCTTTAAGAATGTGTATATTCATGGGATTGTGCGTGATTCTAAGGGTAAAAAAATGAGTAAATCTCTGGGGAATGTGATTAATCCTTTAGATATCATTGCAAAATTTAGCACGGATGCTTTGCGGTTTACGCTAATTACAAATGGGGTTATGGGGCGTGATTTGCATATTGCCGATGACTCATTTGTGATGAGTCGTAATTTTTGTAATAAATTGTGGAATGCTTCTCGTTTAATTTTGACAAACTTGCAAAATGAAGAAGGGCTTGTTTTAAAAGAGGTTCAAGAGCTTAATAATTTAGAGCTCGCGGATAAGTGGATGCTTTCTATCCTTCAAGGTATTAAAAAATCCGTTAAAAAACATTATCAAAAATCCGATTTTTCTATGGTTGCAAGAGAGTTATACGAGTTTATTTGGAGTAAATATTGTGACTGGTATCTTGAGCTTGTTAAGACGAGGCTTTATTCTAAAAGTTCTTCTAAAGACAGAGAAAGTGTTTATTCCGTTTTGATTTTTATTTTATCAGAGATTTTGAGTATGATTAACCCTATTATTCCTTTTATTACAGAAGAAATTAATGAAAATATTGCCAAGATTACAGGCAGAGAACATCAGAGTTTATCGATAACTAATTTTCCTGAATATGACGAAACTCTGGTTTCAGAAGATTTAGAATTAGAAATGCAGCGTGTCATTGATATCGTGCTTGGGATTAGAAATATTAGAGGTGAGATGCGAGTTCCACCAACAAAAGAGATTGATGTTTTTATCAAAATTGAGCAACCTTTAAGTGCTCTTGAGATTACTTATATTCAAAAATTAACCAAGGCTGCTAATATTGAGCATTCTTCTTTATTAAAAAAACCGTTAAGATCAGCGGTAAATATTACTAAAGATGCCGAAATTTATGTGCCTTTGGGAGGATTGATAGACCTTGAGAAGGAAAAATCTAGACTCCAGAAAGAGCTTGCGAATTTTGAGAAAGAATTAGCGATGGTTACAATGAAGCTTAATAATGAAAACTTTATTAAGCGTGCCCCTAAAGCTGAGGTTGATAAGACTAAAAAAAAGCAAGAAGTTGCCTTAGAAAAGATTGTGAAAGTTAAACTTAATTTAGCGGATATGGAGTAAATAGATAAGGATATTTGATTGCTTTATTGGCGATTAAAAGAGTTGTATTTTCTGAATTAAAAGGAGTCATTATGTTGAGAAGTTTTGATGAGTTGAGAACTATTAAAGTCGAAAAAAATTATTTGAAATTTGCGGAATCTTCCGTTTTATATGCACAGGGAAATACCAAGGTTTTATGTTGTGCTACTTTAGAAAATAGAGTGCCACCGCATTTAAAAGATTCAGGGACAGGCTGGATTACTGCAGAATATGCTATGTTGCCTTGTGCAGGTGGACAGAGAAGTAATCGTTCTCGTATGTTGACTAATGGTCGTACACAAGAGATTAAACGCTTGATTGGGCGTTCATTGCGTGCAGTAATAGATTTATCAATGCTTGGGGAACGGACTATTACTATTGACTGCGATGTTTTGCAAGCTGATGGCGGGACTAGGACGGCTTCTATTTCTGCTGCATTTATTGTTGTTAAAGAAATAATCGATGCTATGATTCAGAAAGGTTTAATCGTTCACAGTCCGATTAAAGATCAGGTTGCTGCTGTGAGTGTGGGGATTGTAAAGGGGCAGCCAACGCTTGATTTATGTTATGAACAAGATGTCGCTGCTGAGGTAGACATGAATGTTGTCATGACAGCATCAGGTAAATTTGTTGAGATTCAAGGGACAGGGGAAGAATCAGTTTTTGATGAGAGTGAACTGAGTAAACTGTTAGAGCTTGCTAAAAAAGGGATTAAGGGCATTATTAAGGTTCAGAATGAAGGGGAGGAAAATTGTTATGTTAGAGGGTGAATTTTTCACCTAAATAAACGCGTTTAGCTTCTTCGCTAGTTATTAAATCTTCTGCTGTGCCTTCAAGAAGAAGCTTTCCCTCACAAATAACATAAGCTCGGTCAATAACTTCTAAGGTTTCACGGACATTATGATCCGTAATTAAAACACCGAATCCTCGAGATTTTAACTCAAAAATAATTTTTTGAATATCATCAACGGCAATAGGGTCAACTCCGACAAATGGTTCATCAAGTAACATGAATTTAGGTGTATTAACTAAAGCACGGCAAATCTCGACGCGTCGTTTTTCTCCACCAGAAAGCGAAAACGCAGTTCTTTTTCTTAAATGTGTTAAGCCTAAGTCATCTAATAGTTCATATAGCCTAGCTTGTTTTTCTTTTTTGGAGATAGGTAAGTATTCTAAGATAGCCATAACATTTTCTTCTACAGTTAACTTCCTAAAGATAGAAGGTTCTTGGGAGAGGTAACTTATGCCAAGCTGGGCACGCTTATACATAGGTAAATTTGTTAGTTTAATATTATCTAAAAAAATATCACCGCTATTAGGAGTAATCATTCCTACTGTGGAATAAAAGGTTGTTGTTTTCCCTGCCCCATTAGGTCCTAATAGTCCTACAATTTCACCTTGATTGACCGTAAGAGTAACACCTTTGACAACAAATTTCTTATTATAGCTTTTATAGATATCTTTAACTTTTAGTTGCATTTATTTTCCTATGAAATAGCTAGTTTTTTTAAATGTTTCCTTAAACTATTTTTCGTAAAGTTTTGAGGCATATTATTTAATGTTTCTTTTTCTGAAATAAGATACGCCAGTAAAGTTTCTATTTCAGAATTTTTAAGTTTTACCTTATAATAGCTAAAATCTTCCATTAATCCGATTTTTTTATGAAGATTTTTTAATTTTTTAAGTTCATCCATTTTTTTTTCTAACATTAATTGAAAGATATTGCCTAATGCGACGACTTCTCCATGCAAAAATTTACGCATTTTTGGGATTTGAGTCATGGAATTATTCAACGCATGTGCTGCCACTGCACGACAAGATTCACCGCCAAAGCCACCAACTATGGGAGCAAGGATAATATTAATTTTAATAATATTTTTTAGTTCATTCGTAAGCTGTTTATTTTTTGCCGCGAGTAAGGCCATTTCTAAATTTTGAAAAATATAATTTTTAATATTCGTAGCTAAGTCAAGTGCTGTTTGTATAAAAATGTTCTCAGGAGAGCCAGCTGTTGAGGCGAGGGTTTCATAGTATTTGGCTAAAGCATCTGCTGCCCCAAACTTTAAAAAATCTAAAGGGGCATCAAGGATTAAAGCGTAGTCTAAGATGAGCAGGTCTGGAGCTTTGTTAAGAAGTTCATAGCCTATATTTGCTCCATCTTCTGTATAGATCGCTGAGAGAGCACTTGCGGCAGCACCTGTTGCTGCGGAGGTAGGGACAGTAATCATTTTTTTTTGAGATCGATAGGCGACTAGTTTCGCCAAATCTAAAACCTTGCCACCACCAATTCCAATAACAGCAGTTTCATCCGTTAAGGTTTTTAGTATTAAATTAGCTTGTTCATAGCTACAATCTGTCTTTAAAATATAGAAGTTAGGATTTTTAATATTTTCTATTATGTTTTTGAATTTGTCATGGACATCTTTTTTAATAATAATTATAGGCTTAGTACCAAACAACTGGATGTTTTCGAAAAAAATATCCGTACCTTCAAGAATTAATTTTGGGGAAATATTCATAAATATCCTCGTGTTGAAATTTGAAAAAATTGTAGCATATATAAAATTAGTTTGAAACTTTTTTACTAAAAAAAACTCTAAGATATTGTATTTTTTATCTGAAAATGATAGAAATATTGATTGTTATTAGGGTAATGGCAGTATTTTATGTTTTTAAAATTTGAAGGAGAAGCAAATTGAAAAGTAATAAACATGATTATATTAAAAAATCATACTATAAAAAATGGAGAATTTGGTGGAATAAAAACTGGATAAAATTTCTTATTATTAATGGTATTATTGGTTTAATTATAGCAACGATTGTGGGTTTAATGTCCATGGAATCATTTTATAGGAGGATGACTTTAGCGCAGCTTCCTATGCATCTTTTGTTGGCAGGATTTAGTGCCGTTATTTTTGTGCTTTTATATCGAACATTTTTAACAGGAGGATTTGGAAAACTAAAGACAAAAATAACGGATCCCAGTAAAGTGAATATTAAATTTGCTGATGTTGTTGGGCTTAAAGAACCAAAAAGAGAGGCAATGGAAATTGTTGACTTAATGCGTGATCGGGCAAAAGTTCGTCGGATAGGGGGGAAACTACTGAAAGGTTTGTTAATGGTGGGACCTCCAGGTTGTGGGAAGACCTATTTGGCAAAAGCTATTGCTACGGAGGCAAAGGTTCCGTTTATTTCTATCGCTGGGAGTGAGTTTGTGGAAGTTTTTGTCGGGGTGGGTGCTTCGCGTGTGCGTAAACTTTTTAAGCAAGCAAGAGATTTAGCTTATGCAGAAGGCTGTTGTATGGTTTTTATTGATGAGTTGGATGTTATTGGTAAGTCTCGTTCATTTTCTATGCATGGTAGCAATGCTGAAACCAATAGTACACTCAATCAATTATTAGTAGAAATGGATGGTTTAGGCGATGTGGAGGAAAATGTTATTGTGATTGGTGCGACAAATGCAGACACTAAGACTATGGATACTGCTTTATTGCGGCCGGGTAGATTCGACAGAAAAATTATGATTGCACACCCAAACCTTGAAGAGCGGGAAGATCTTTTTAAGTTTTATCTTGCTAAAGTAAAGTCAGACAGTACTATCGATGCTGGCAGGTTAGCCAGAAGATGTGTGTATAAATCCCCTGCTGATATTGCTAATATTATTCAGGAAGCTGCTTTAATTTCTATGAGGCATAGTCGAGAAGCGGTTCGCTATAAAGATATGTCTCAGGCTATTGAGAGAATTGAGCTAGGAGTAGAACATCGGCCAACAATGACTGAGCATCAGAGAGAGATGGTTGCTTATCATGAAACAGGACATTTAATCGCTCTTTATATTCTCCATCCTATTGATGATGTTTTCAAAGCATCAATTATTTCTCGTGGTGGAGCTTTAGGCGTCGTTCATCATTTGCCTCGGGAAGAACAATATACTCAAAATAAAGAAACTTTGTTAGCAAATATTAAGGTAGCACTGGCTGGTTATGCTGCAGAGAAAATTAAATACGGCACAACAAGTACAGGTGTTTCTGCCGATTTTAATGCGGCAATGCAGACTATTTTAGGGATGGTCTGGCAAGTGGGTATGGGGGATAGTGGATATATTGGTGATTATACTGTAATAGCTGAGAAAATGCTTTCTTCGGATATTAAGCAGGCCTTAAATGCTGATGTGCACTCTATGCTTGCAAAATGCCTGCAAGATGTTGAGGACCTTCTTAAGAAAGAGTGGGCATTGGTAGATGAGTTTGTGAAAGAACTCCTTGAAAAAGATGAGTTAGATTATGATGAGATTGAAGAAATTTTTGTCAAACATGGAAAGTCTAATGCTCAAATTATTCAATAAGTTTTTATGGGTTACTTTATGCTTATTTATTCTTTTTTTTAATGCTTGCACCCCTACTTTTGTGGCTGATAAGCTTGAGGAACAGGCTAAGCTTGCTATTTTTAAAGAAACAGGGATTAATGCAGAAATTGTTTTAAAAGAGGGAACACTTTTTATTTATGTTACTATGCCGGGGATCACTTCTCTCTTTACAGCAAGCTCTGATGTTTTTAATAATATTCAGCGTGTTGTAATGATGGCCACTAGAGTTGCTTTAAGTACGGATGCTGAGATTAACTTTTATCATGTAACTATTGCCGGAGAAGATAATGGTGCTCAGATTATTTTTCAGCAATATATTGAGGATGTCCGACGATATTTTTATGGGTATATTTCAAGAAGTGATTTTTTTAAGCGTAGTTTATTAGAAGATAAACTCGTAAAGCCTGGGTTAGGGTTTAACCCAGATAAATTAATCCCTATCACTATGCCACAGTTTATTTTGTCGCAAACGGTTTATCGGTTTAAATTAAAGCAACACGAGGAGATTGTTGAGCTTTTTAAGACTAAGCAACTAAAAAAAGCTGGTGAGGAAGAAAGTCTGGAAGCGCTTACTGAGCAAATGACGATCAAAGATGCTTGGGTCAGATACATTGGGAATAATTTTATTGATAAGAAATATTTACCAACTACAAATTCGGGTTTTTATTTCGCTTATGTATTTAAAGAGCTTTCCTTAGAAAATTTAGTAGATTTTGAGTATAATGATTTTTATGAAAGTTTTGTAAGTACCCATGAAGAAGTATGTAATATTTACAAATTCAAAGATTATAAGGTCGTCTATATTGATATTGGGAGCAAGATTGTTTTTGAGAAATATATAATCAAAGCTTGATCTAATTTTTTTTTAAAATATAATTAGTATGTTGAAAATTTTAAATAAAACCTTTGTTCTTTTCGGTTATTTGAAAAAGAGCCTTACGGTTAGGAGGGGGGATGTTTTAATAAACAGTTTTGTTTCTTAAAAATATCCACAAAAGCCGTTAGTCCATAAAGGAGGAAAAATGAATAGTTATGAACTAGTCTATGCATTAGTTCCGAACCTTCCGGAAGAAGAATCGAATGCAATGCATCAAGAGATCAAATCTTATATCACAGATAATAAGGGTGAAATTAAAGCAGTGAATGATTGGGGGCTTAAAAGATTGGCCTATCCTATTCAAGATTGTTATGAAGCCCCTTACTTTATGATTGAGTTTGATATTATTCCTGCAGCTATTGATGAGTTGAAAAATATCATTAGGTTAAATGATGCTTCCTTAAGGTTTGCGATTATTAAAATTAATAAAGATTTTTCTAAACGTAAAATGCCTAGAAAAAGAAAGCCTGCTTATGAGCCAAAGAAGGAATATAAAAAGGATCGAGAAAGTATTCCTAATGTTTCAACTGTGGCGAGCACCCCTAAAAAAGAAGAAAGTTAGGAGGATATAAGATATGACGGAACATTTGAGAATCCCGGATTTAAACAAAGTCATTTTAGTTGGTCGTTTAACGAGAGATATTGAAATAAGATATACACCTTCAAAGCAAGCGGTCGTTAATTTTAGTATTGCGGTAAACCGAAATTATCAGGATAAAAATACTGGGGAGTGGAAAAACGAAGCCTCTTTTATTTCCGTTGTTGCTTGGGGTTTGACAGCAGAGAGGTTAGCTGAAAAAACTAGAAAGGGGACCCCCTTATCAGTTGAAGGGAGACTTCAAAGCCGTAGGTGGGAAACTCAAAGCGGAGAAAAGCGGTCTATTTTAGAAGTTGTCGCAGATAGAACTCAAATACTTTCTTATATTGTTCAAGATAATACTCAAGCAGAAGGTCCTGCAAAAACAACTAATACGCAACATAATCAGGCATGGAATGAAGCAAAGGTCGAGGTGACTGAAGAAGCGACTGAAGAGGATATTCCATTTTAAGGAGATTAATTATGGCAGAAGAAAAAAGAAAACCATTTAAAAAATTTAAACCATTTAGAAAAAAATATTGTAAGTTTTGTAAAGACGGAATTGTTTATATTGACTACAAAGATGCATCAGCAATTGAGTCATATTTAACAGATAGAGGCAAAATAGTTTCTGGAAAGATTACAGGAACATGTGCCAAACATCAAAGGCAATTGACATCTGCAATTAAAATTTTAAGGAACCTTGCTTTATTACCATATACAACTGTTAAATATAAAAAATAATGATTAATAAGCTGAGCGTGAGGAAGATTTCGAATTTTATTTTCCTCTCGTTTTTTTTATTTTGGCTTGGGCTTTATTTTCCTCTATTAATTTTTTGTGCAGTCTGGGGGATAATTTTAGCACTTCAAGATAAAACGCTATCTGTTTTCGAAAAAGTTTTTGTTGTTATTGTCCCCTTGCTTGCAATTAAATTTTTATTGAACGATATTTTGGCTTTGACATTTTTAATGTTAATTGTTGTTTTATCCATAATTATTGCAGGGGGGGGTAAGAATAAACTTAGTACGAAAAAAATATTTTTATTCTCTTTTGGATACCTGCTTTTTTTATTTGGGCTTTTATTTATTATTTTTTACTATGTTAGATCAGAATCTTTTTTAGTTTACTTTATGGAGAGGATAGAAGGGGTTTTTAATGAAAAAGTTTTTCCCTATTTAATAAGTGATAAACAAGAAACTTTTAAAGATGGTCTCGTTTTTTTAAAAGAGTATTTTTATGCATTGATTGTTGTTTTTACGGGTTTTTCATTGTTGATTTCTTTTAAGTTTGGTGAGAGGTATACAAAAAGAAAATTTTTTATTAATAGGCATTGGCGAATTAATGAGTACTTTATTTTCATTTTCATCATTGCACTTTTTTTTATTTTATTAAATAAGACACCGCTTGTTTTATTTAATAAAAATATTTTATTTATAGTGGGTTCTTTATACTTTTTGCAAGGGCTATTAATTTTAAGGAGTGTGATTACTCGATTAAAATTACATAGAATATTTGGTTTATTATTGATTATTTTTGCATTCTTGCAGCCAATCGTCATCATGTTTTTAGGATTAATTGATGTTTGGTATGATTTTAGGAAGCGAATGAAAAGGAGGAAAGATTAATGGAAGTTATTTTATTAGATAATCTGAAAGGTCTAGGGGTAATTGGTGATATTAAAGAAGTAAAAGCCGGTTATGCGAGAAATTTTTTATTCCCGAAAGGTTTAGCTTTAGCCGCAACAAAAAAGAATATGAAAGTTTATGAAATAAAAAAAGCTAGTTTTGATAAAGCTAGGAAAACCGAGATTGATAAAGCGCAAAACTTAGCAGAAAAAATTGGCAAATTAGAGCTATCAATTGCTGTTAAGGTTGGTGACGAGGGGAAACTTTTTGGCTCAGTGACAAATGCAGATATTGCAGAATGCTTAGCTAAAGAGGGCTATAATATTGATAAGAGAGATATTCTTTTAGAACACCCTTTGAAAGATTTAGGCGTTTTTACTGTAGAAGTAAAGATTTATCAGGAAGTTAAAGGTTTCGTTAAGGTTTTTGTTATTAAAGAATAGTTTGATTGTAGGGATAAGGTTCTTGCTTGTCCCTACGAGGATTCTCGCTGATGAATGAAATAATTGATAGAGTTCCTCCACATAATTTGGAAGCAGAAAAAGCTGTGCTTGGGTCTATGCTTTTAGATCAATCTGCTGTTAATATTGCCACAGATATTCTGAAAGAAAATTCTTTTTATATCAGTGCTCATCGGATAATCTTTAGAGTTATTGCGGATCTTTATAATGAAGGCAGACCAATTGATGTTTTAATAGTCATGGATGATCTTGAGCGTTTGAAAATTTTAGAGCAGATGGGTGGCAAAGATTTTTTAACAGATCTTTTAAACAGTGTGGCAACTTCAGCACATGTAGAGTATTATGCTAAAATTGTTAATGAAAAGTTTATTTTAAGGTCTTTAATTACTTCTGCTACAGAAATAATTACAGATTGTTATAACTCTGATAAAAGTGCTACGAACCTCTTGGATACAGCTGAGCAAAAAATATTTGATATTTCTAAACAAAGAGATAAAAAAGGTTTTCAACAAATTTCTGAGAAAACACATGAAGCAATTGAAAAAATTCAGTCTTTTTTTAAAGCCAAGAAAAGTGTTACAGGCTTAAAAAGTGGCTTTACTGATTTTGATAATATGACAGCAGGGCTTCAGCCGTCAACCTTAGTGGTTGTTGCGGGTAGACCAGCCATGGGGAAAACGGCTTTTTGTTTAAATATTGCAGAAAATATTGCCATTAAAGAGAAAATGCCTGTCGCTATTTTTTCTTTAGAAATGTCGATGGATGAGTTAGTCTTTAGGATGTTATGCTCACAAGCGCGTGTTAGTGCACAGCATGCGAAAACTGGGTTTTTGCCTAGGTCAGCTTGGACCCCGATTACAAATGCTGCTGTTAAACTTGCGGATGCGGATATTTATATTGATGATACTCCTGCACTTTCTGTCATGGATATGAAGTCTCGAGCACGGAGATTAATGATGGAAAAAGGCTTGGGATTAATTATTATTGATTACCTCCAGCTGATGATTGGGAGAAGTGGTAAGGCAGAGTTTAGGCAACAGGATGTTTCTGAAATTACTAGAGGGCTTAAAATTATGGCAAAAGAACTTAGTGTTCCCGTGATGGCTTTGAGTCAGCTTTCTCGTGCAACTGAAAAAAGACAGGATCAACGTCCGCAACTTTCAGATTTAAGAGAGTCAGGCTCAATTGAGCAGGATGCGGATGTCGTCGCTTTTATATATAGAGAGGGTTATTATAAACCTAATATCCCTGAGCTTGAAAATAAGGCAGAGGTTATTATCGGGAAACAAAGAAGTGGTCCTACCGGCACAGTTGAGCTAATTTTTAGAGGGGAATTTACTCGTTTTGAGAATTTGTCAAATATTATAGAGTAAATATTAAATTATTAAGAAGTTACCTTTATTTTATATGTGGAGATCTGGAATGATTAGACCAACCTATGCCGAGATAAATTTAAATAATTTAACAGATAACTATCAAGCTTTTAAAGTTTCTTTAAAAAAAACGACAGCAGTCTTGGTCGTCGTTAAAGCCAATGCATATGGACATGGGTTAGTTGAATGTGCTAGACATTTAGAGGAAACGACTGATGTTGAGATGTTCGGTGTTGCAACGATTGAAGAAGGTATCGCGCTTAGAAAGCAGAAGATCAAAACCGATATTTTGGTTCTAGGCAGTATTTTTCCTTTTGCATCATTTAAATACCTTTTAGAATATAACCTAACACCTACCGTTGCGAGCACTTATATCGCTTCAGAACTTTCAAAGTTTTATGCTCAATATAAGAAAAAAGTTAAAGTTCATCTGAAAATTGATACTGGGATGGGCCGGATTGGATTTTCTGCTAATTTATTAAATAATTTAAATTTTCCATACCTTGAAATTGAAGGTATTTATACGCATGTTGCAAGTGCAGATATTGACCGAGAATCTACGCTAAAACAAATTGCGGATTTTAGAGCAATAAAGAATAATTTTACCAATATTAAGTATTTTCACCTTGCAAATACAGAAACCACTTTTAATTATGATCATGCAGAATTTGATATGGTTAGGACAGGCTTGTCTATTTATGGTCTGTATGGAAAATTTAAACCTGTGATGCGATTAAAAAGTAAGGTTGTTTTTTTAAAAACTGTGCCACCAAATACAGGGATTAGTTATGGGAAAACTTATATAACATATAGGACAACTAAAGTAGCGACAGTGGCTATTGGTTATGCTGATGGCTATAAGCGCATTTTATCCAATAGAATTTATGCGACTATTAATGGCCAAAATGTTAGACAAATTGGTACAATCTGTATGGACATGTGTATGTTTGATGTTACAGATCTTGCTAGTATTAAAGTTGGTGATGATATTGAATTTATCAATCAAGATATTACAGTGAATAAAATTGCTGAGCTGGCAGAAACAATTCCTTATGAGATTGTAACTCAGATAACAAGCAGAGTTCCTAGGGTTTTTATTTTAAAATAATATTTTATCAAAGGTAGGGGAATGTTAACCAATAAGTTTCTTACAGTCGGTCATATGATCTTAATGCTTAAAGATATTTTAATGTGGACCTTGATAGGGAAATATGACCTAAAAAATACTGTTAATATTTTTTATGATATTGGTATTAAATCTTTACCTATTATTTTAATTACTTCATTTGCTACGGGGATGGTTTTAGCATTGCAGCTTGGTATTGTTATTCAAAATTGGTTTGGTTACCCCCTTTTTGTTGGAATGACTGTTTCGTTTGCTTTTGCTAAGGAACTATCTCCTATTTTAGTGTCAATTGTTATGGCCGGTCGTGTTGGGGCAGCGATAACGGCAGAAATTAGTAGTATGAAGGTCACAGAACAGCTTGATGCACTATTAAGCCTAGGTGCGCATCCGATCCAATATTTAGCTGTGCCAAGATTTTTAGGCTGTCTTTTTATGGTTCCTATTCTTGTTTTAATAGGCTATACAGTCAGCCTATTAGGTGGCCTATTGGTTTCTGTTGTTATTTTGGACTTGCCTAGTACAGTTTACCTCAGTGATGCTTTAGATACCTTGTACCTTTCTGATATTATGCATGGACTTATTAAGGCTTGTTTTTTTGCTATGATTATTGCCTGGGTAAGTATTTTTAGAGGGTTTACTTGTAAGCAAGGTGCAGAAGGGGTTGGTAAAGCTACAACGAATGCTGTCGTTACCTCAATTATTTTAATTTTAATAAGTGATTATTTCTTGACATCAATTCTAGTTGCTTTAGGTATAGGGAATGGGAGATAAGAGTGATTGAGTTGAAAAATATTTATAAAAGTTTTGGTCTGAAACATGTTTTAAAGGGGGTAGACCTTTTTATTCCTGAGGGGGAGACTTTTACTATTATCGGTGGTAGTGGTCATGGTAAAAGTGTGATTTTAAAGCATATAGCAGGGATGTTAATGCCTGACATGGGCAATGTTTTCGTTGATGGGCAGAACTTGAGTTGTTTGAAGAATACTGAGCTTTTTCAGTTGCAACAGAAGTTTGGTATTTTATTTCAGGGAGCAGCATTATTTGATTCTTTAACCGTTGGGGAAAATGTGGGTTTTGGCCTTAAATGGATTCTTAAACTCCCTCCTAAAGAGATTGATAAAATAGTGGAAGAAAAACTTGAAATGGTTGATCTTGATAAAACAGTTGCCAATATTAAACCTGCTGAGCTTTCCGGTGGCATGAAGAAAAGGGTTGGTCTTGCTCGTGCAATTGCTTATGATCCTAAATATATTCTTTATGATGAGCCGACAACTGGGCTTGATCCCATTACTTCTGATGTTATTAATAAATTAATCCTTAGGTTAAAGCAAGAGCTTAAAATTACCGCCGTAGCGATTACACATGATATGAAAAGTGCTTATTATATTTCTGATAGGATTGCTATGCTTTATGAGGGGCGGATTATTGAGCAGGGGAGACCAAGTGAAATCAAAAATACCCGTAAAGAGAATGTTCGGAGATTTATTGATGGGGTTAGTGATTAATTTATTAGGAAGAAATCAAATAGCATTGTGTTTATCTTTGTAGTTCTGCATACTTGATTGCATATTTTAAAATTAAATTAGCCTCAAAATTTAAGCTGATATCTGGCTCAAGACCTTTTTTATGAATACAATTGCCATTGGGAGTATAATATTTTGCTGTAGTTAAAGCAAGTGCTCTGCCATCTGAAAGTGGATGTAGCATTTGGATAGATGCTTTGCCAAATGTTTGTTCGCCAATAATGATTGCCAAGCCTAAACTCTGGAGTGATGCTGCCACTATCTCTGCAGATGAGATTGTATATTTATTGACTAGAATTATTAATGGTAGAGTTAACAAATATTTTGCTTCCTTATTGGCTTGATAAATTTTTTCTATTTTTTCCTTTCGACCTTTTATTATTAAAATATTTTTTTCTTTACTTGCAAAATTTTTGATGATATCAATTGCAGGCTTAATTAACCCTCCAGGATTATTACGGAGGTCAATAATAAGTTTTTTTATGTCCATTGTTTGCATCGCATTATCAAATTCAAGAGAAGTTTTATCGGTAAACTCATGTATTTTTAGATAGCCGAGATTATTTATTTTTTTAAACTCAATACTAGATATTTTAATTTTTTTCCGTTTTATTTTAAATTTTTTATACTTAGTATTGCGGAGAACTGTTAAAATAACCTTGCTATTTTCTGGTCCACGAATTTTGAAAGGTATATTCCTAAGGTCATTTGCTGTTTTTATGGAGGAATTATTAATTTTTATAATAATATCCCCAGCTAAAATACCCGATTTTTCTGCGGGGCTATTTTTAATTACTTTGATAATAATAGCACTAGATTTTTTGATTTCGTATTGAATCCCTACACCGACAAATTCTCCGGCTGTTTCTAATAGGAGATTATTATATTCTTTTTGAGATAATAGCTGAGTAAAATCATCATTAAGTGATTCAATAATTGTAGAAATTGCCTTATTTGTTAATATGTTTGGATCTTGCTTTGTGACATAACTTGCTTCAATTAGAGTCAGTATTTCAGCGATCAATTTGGAGTTTTTATAGATTACCCTTGAGGAAGGTTCTGCAAATAGCAACGGGGTAGTCGTTATTAGAAAGATTAAGAGTATATAGAAATTATAAATATTTTTATGATGAAATTTTTTTAACATAATCATTAACTTTTATAATTAAATTTTTTGTACTTTGAAACTGAGCAAGTTCTAAACATTGTTCAAAATTTGCCCATTTAAATGCAGCAATTTCTGTTTCCTGAATTTTCACCTTGGCTAGTTGAGCATTTAAAAAGCCTAGGTAAAAAATAACTGTTTTAGTAATTATTTTACCTTTATTTTTAAAAGTATAGTTTTTTTCAAAGATATTTTTTTTAAAATCATTAAAGAATTGAAGCTGATTTAAAGGTACACCTGTTTCTTCATTAAACTCTCGTAAAGCAGTTTCTATAAATATTTCATTGTTTACTTGATGTCCTTTTGGGAAACTCCAATGCCCTTTTTGATGTTTTAAGATCAAGAATTGAGGGGGACTAGTTGTTAAATCAATAGGTATTATTCCAATTGAAAGGTCTGTTATTTGTTTGGTCATTTATTCTTCCCTTCTTTTTCTTTTTTTTTCATCTCTTGCCAAATCCCTATAACTTTTTCTTTTGAAGTTGCTTTACGGTCACCAAAAACATGTGGATGTCTGAATTTTAGTTTTTTAACAAGATAATCGACGACGCTATAAGCATTAAACCTCCCCTCTTCAGCCGCAATTTGTGAATGAAAAATAACTTGCAAGAGAATGTCTGCTAATTCTTCTTTTAAATCTTCCTCATATTTTTTATTTTTAATATTTTCAATTAATTCTTCCGTTTCTTCGCGTAGATATTTAACTAAAGATTCGTGAGTTTGTTCTTTGTCCCAAGGGCAGCCATCTTTGCTGCGCAGGAGAGACATGGTTTGAATAAGGTCATCAAAGCTATTTTTATTTTTTTCCATTGAGGCGTTCCTTTTTTTTATTTTAAATAATTAAGGCTATTTTTGTCGCTTTTTTTTCATTTTCATTCGTTAATAAAGCAATATATACTCCACTGGCAACTTTATCTCCAACTTTAGTATAGCCGTCCCATTCAAATTCATAAATAAAATTATAATCAGAGCTAGCTTGAGGATTTAAATATTCTGCAAAATTGTTATCATTGAGAATAACTTTTCCTCTGATATCATAGAGAGTGAAGGTGGGGTGGGTAAGGAAAGAGGTGGTTTTTGCGAGAAAAGTGATTTTATTGTGTTTAGAAGGTAGGAATGGATTGGGGAAGCTGTAAAAGTCCGTTATTTTGCTATTCTCAGTAGTTTTATAGGATCTTATAGTGTCAGAGCTTGCTATTACATCAAATGTTAAGCCATTTAAGATAATTCTGAGATTTAAAACATGAGAATCAAAGGTTTTTGGATTATAAATATGAGTTTGGAATAAGTTAGTGGCAAGAAATGTTCTATCTTGTCCATCTGCCTCGATGAGATCAAGTCCACGATTATCATTATTTGCATTAACAAGATTGTTATCAAGATAGGCTTCAATAGTATTTTTTGCTATATGCCAGAATAGGTAGCCTGACCCGGGAAGAGGGCTATATCTACCTATTGTTTCATCTCTATATTCTAATAAATAATATTCATCAAAATTTTCTACTTCAAAGCGAAATGCTTCAAATGTTGTATCATTATTATCGATATTTTCGGTAGGGAAGATTTGTAAGTTATTCGCGTTGTCTGAAACTGTTTTTACTGTACTCCAGCCTAAATATTCTTTGCTCCAAGCAGAAAGGTGGGTTGGTGTGTCTCCTTTGTATCCCCCCCAGCCACCTGCGTCCATTAAGGCCCATTTAGAACAGGTTGGTTGTCCGGTTTTTGTATTATAAAGATCAGGTAAACCTAAAATATGACCAAATTCATGGCAAAAGGTTCCAAGAGGTGAGTTTTGGGAAAGAATTATGTAATCAATTATTTGAAAGCCATCTGATGTTGGATAATAATTATTAGCCCCCAAAATAACATTGTTTTTATGTGACTGAAGAGCATTATTACTAAAAGGGTTAAGCTCGACCGCGTTGGCTGAGTGAATGACTATTAATGCATCCACAATATTATCATCATTAGCATCAAAACGCGAGAAATCAGTTATTTTTTCATCGAGGAAAGGACAGAGGGTGCCTGCGATCATAGCCCCAATGCTCCCCTCGTAATTTTTAAAGTTGCCAGGGAGGTTTAAGATAAATTGTTCTCCATCATTAATATTATTGATGATGAAGAATTGGTTGCCAGAGTTTTCTTTGAAATAATCTGCCAGCGATTTTGTATTTGGTTGATAAAGTAGTTCCTCAAAATAGTCGAAAGATTTATTTTCATGAAATGGCATATTATTGAAAGATACTAAAACAACTAAGGGGTTTATGGTAGAAGAAATAGCAGGGTAGGGATCATAATAGGAAATAGTATTGGGTGTGGCAATGAGGTTTCCTTTTTTATCAAAACGCGAAATGTTTGTCGTTAATTGTTCGAAGTTATCCCAGCCCTCCTCATAAAGAGGCGGCATTGTGGCATAAATTGATGAGAATAAAAGAAAGGGAATAAAATATTTAATTATTTTAGCAAGCTTCATTAGCAAGCACCTTTCCTCATGACAACAGCGGGGATGGTTTTTATTAGGATTTCAATATCTAAAGATAAAGACCAATGCTCTAGGTAATAGATATCTAAATTAATCATTTCATCGAAACTAAGGTTGCATCTGCCACTGATTTGCCAGATGCCAGTAATTCCCGGAAAGACTTTGAATCTCCGCATAGCAATTTCCGTAAAAGTGGCTACTTCATGTGGAATAGGTGGTCTTGGTCCAACGATGCTCATATCACCTTTTAAGACATTAAAAAATTGAGGGAATTCATCGAGGCTTGATTTTCTTAAAAAGCTACCAATAAGTGTAACTCTAGGGTCTTTTTTTATTTTAAAAACTGGTCCGCTACGTTCATTAAGATGTTTAAACTTATGAAGAATTTTATCCGCATGCATAATCATGCTACGGAATTTATAAAAATTAAATAGTTTTCCATGGAGTCCAACCCGTTCTTGAATAAAGAATATTGGACCTCTTGAAGATAATCTGACAAGAAGAGCAATAAAAAGCATTGGCAGCATAAAGATAGTTAAGATAATAATAGAAAAAATAACATCAAAAAGTCGTTTATTGATGAAGTTTTTATCTAGAAAAGAAACAGGTTTCAGTTGTAAAATAGGAATTCCAATATCATTATCTACAGTAACTTCCCCCATCCTTAATTCAAGTATACTAGGAGAAAATTTAATAGTTGTGCCAAATTCCTCGCAAATATCTGAAAGGTTTAAGAGCTTTTCTTTTGATAAAAAGTTTTCTGTTAAGATCAGCTCTGTAATTTTGCGTTTTTGTAAATATTTTTTCAAAATATTGAGATTAATATTTGGATACGGGTAAAAGAATGTTTTGCCACGATAATTTTCTCTATTTTTATTTTTTATTTTTTTGGAAATACTATTTTTTCCAATAATTAAAATATGTCGTTTAGGAAGATTCTTACGGCGATATAAAATTCTTAGATAATAGACAATAATTGTTGAGAAGTAAATTAAGATTACACTAATAAACCAACTAAAAATAATAAAAGTTTGTGCTAAAAGAAAGTCTTGGTAAACTTCATGGATTATCATTAGAATAATCGTTCCCATAATTGTTTCTTTTAAGATAATAAGCAACTTATCTATAGATGTTAGTCTTTTATCCGTTAAAATTCCTGATTCTGCAAACATAATGCCCCAGATGACAAGAACAATCATTAGGTGAGTTATTAATGTTTTAAAAGAATAAAAATGAAATGGAATATCAAATTTATTAATAATAAATTCAAATAAAAAATAGGCAATAATAAAAGAAAAAGTAATAGAGGTAAAATAAAAGAATACATTTAGTAAAGAAAGGATAAAGTTTTTTATTTCTCTTTGCCTAATCATATTATTCCTTGGGTGTCATAGGATTGATAAAGTAGCGGCGCAGGGATTTGAACCCCGGACACGCGGATTATGATTCCGCTGCTCTAACCAACTGAGCTACGCCGCCAAATACTGAGTTCATCTAAGAAATGTGTCTATTAATTTATATTTTTCTCGAGATTTGGTCAAGTTTTTTATAAAATAATAAGCTTAATATTGTTTTGTGAAAATGGTCATTTTTTTCTGCTTTTAATCAAATAATATGTAACTTATTCAAAAAGGAAGATAGATGTGTTTAATCTAGATTATACAAAAAAATTTTATGAAACTTTGAAAGAATTAACTTTCTGGCAAAGGTTATTTTCTTGGTCAAAAATTACGGCATTATTGCCGGATTCTTATGCGGAGGTTTTAGTTCTTGAAACATTGAAGAATGAACATTTTAAACTAACAACTAACCTTAAGCTACAAGAGCAAAAATTGCTCTCTAATACGGCTTCTTCTTATGAGGTTAAACTAGAGTTACAAGCTTTGCAAAGTAAAAACCTTAATCTTGAGAAGCAATTATCCAAGTTTGAGCAAGAGAAAGAAGAAAGGCAAATCAAGTATGATGAACGATTTGAGCGTTTAATCAGTATGGAAGAAGAATTAACAAATCGGCGTATCAAACTTGAAGATGATGAGAAGGCTAAAATTAGTGAAGTTTTTGAGAAGATGAAAAAAACTTGGCAAAATCATGAGGTCGATGTAGAAGAAGAGGTTAAACGAGTCGCTGGTAAATATGTGATTGAATATTTTGATAAGGAATCTCTGCCGTTTCCTCGTGTTAAACCTGATAATACTCTTTATATCGCCAATGAATATGTAATTTTTGATGCGAAAAGTCCGAATAATGATGATTTTAAAAATTTTCCTAACTACCTTAAAAAACAAGTAGAGCAAGCTAAAAAATATGCCAAATTGGAAGGTGTCAAGAAAGATTTATTTTTAGTTGTTCCTACCAATACAATTGATAAAATTGATAAAACATTTTTTAATTTAAGCGATTATAGTGTATTTATCATTACCAAGGATTCATTAGAGCCAGTTATTTTATGTTTACAAAAAATAGAAGATTATGAGTTTGCTGAAAAATTGGCCCCAGAAGATAGAGATTCTATTTGTCGTATTATTGGACGCTTTGCTCATACAACAAAACGCAGGTTGCAGATTGATAATTTTTTTGCGCGTGAATTTATCAGGCTATGGCAGGATAGTGAGGTTTTGCCACAAGATATGCTAGTCAAAGCCATGGATTATGAGAAAGGCTATAAATTAAATCCTGATCAAGAAAAGCGTGCAAAACAAATTGATGTTAAAAAATTGATTGAAGATACGAATAAAATAGAGAAGGAATTTGATTTAGAAAAATAAAAGGAGTGTTGTATGTCAACAGCTAAAATAGGTGTTATAGGTGGAAGTGGTCTTTATAATATTGAATCAATGGAGGGCTTACGAGAATTCGAAATAAATACTCCTTTTGGAAAACCATCAGATAAGATCATAACCGGTAATTTAGATGGTGTTAATTTTGCTTTTTTACCGAGACATGGGAAAGGACATGTCCTTTCCCCTACAGAGGTGAATTATCGTGCGAATATTTATGCTTTGAAAAGCTTAGGTGTAGAAATCCTTGTTTCTGTTAGTGCTGTTGGTAGCTTAAAAGAAGAACATAATTTAGAAACCTTAGTTCTTGTCGATCAATTTGTTGATTATACTAAACACCGTAAATCTACTTTTTTTGGTGATGGAGTTGTTGCTCATGTTAGTTTTGCAAAGCCTACCTGTCAGGAACTTAGTAATATTCTTTCTAAGTCTGCGAATAATCTCGAGATTAAAGTCGCTGAAAAAGGAACTTATATTTGTATGGAAGGACCACAGTTTTCTTCTAAAGCAGAGTCTATTGTTTACCGTAAACTTGATTTTGATGTGATTGGAATGACTAATGCTACAGAGGCAAAATTGGCAAAAGAAGCAGAAATGTGCTATGCCTCAATGTCCTTTGTTACGGATTATGATTGCTGGCATGAAAGTGAGGCGGATGTTTCAGTAGATTTAGTTTTAAAAACAATCAAAAATAATACGGAACATGCAAAAATTATTATTAAAAAGGCTGTTCAAGAGATTGCTAAAATGACAGAATGTCGTTGTAGAAATAGTTTAAAAAATACTATTATGACTGAACCAAGTGAGATTACAGATAAGGTAAAAAGTGCGAAAGGTCTGATTATTGAGAAATATTTATAATCCTTGGTATTTTATAGGAGAATCCTGGCTTATTTAAAGCAGAGATAGGTCTTTTTAAGTTGAAGTAATGAAAGGAAAAAAGGAAGATATCCTATTGGATATTATATTTTAAATATGGATAATAAATGAATTTAAAAACACAAAAAATAAAGCAGGTTACTATTGTTGGTTTAATTGTTAATATTTTTATGGCTATTTTAAAAGTTTTTTTCGGATATTTTGGTAAAAGTACTTCTCTCGTGGTAGATGGTGTCCATTCTTTTTCTGATATTTTAAGTGATTTTGCTATTATTTTAGGTATTAAAGTTTGGAGTAAATCTCCTGATAAAAAACATCCTTATGGTCACTCGAGATTTGAAACATTTATAACTATTTTCATTGCTGTCATGCTTCTCATCATTACATTCGGTATTTTAATTTCTGCTTTAAGGAATTATTTGACAGGCGCTTATCAACAACCGAGAGCTATTACCCTAGTCATTGCATTTTTTTCTATCATTTTTAAAGAGTATTTATATAGAAAGACCAAAGCTGTTGCAGCGGAAGTGAACTCTTCTGCTCTTTTAGCAAATGCTTGGCATCACCGTAGTGATGCCTTATCATCTTTGCCTGTATTTTTGGCAATACTTCTTAGTATTATCAACCCTAACTGGAGATTTTTGGATTATATCGGTGCGATTATTGTTGCTATTTTTCTTTTTCTTTTTGTTTTTAAACTATTGAAAAATGTTTATTCTGAGTTAATGGAGGTTTCAGCACCAAGGGAGCATTTAGATAGGGTTAAAGCTATTATTAATAATAACGGGGAGATAAGATCATATCATTGTTTGAGAAGTAGAAAAGTTGGCTCAGGCTTGTTTTTTGATTTACATATTCAGGTAGATAAAAATTTAACAGTTGTTAAAGGGCATGAAATAGCCACAGTTTTAAAAAAAGAAATTTTAGATAATTTAAAGGATGTAGAAGATATTTTGATTCATATTGAACCGTATGATGATACTCAACATCATAATAAGTATGGAGCAATAGACTCATGATGAAATAGTTATTACCTGCTTTAAGGAGGGATAATGAACAAGCAAGATTTAATTGATGTCATTGCACAAGAGACAATGACTGATCAAGAAGCGAAAGAGAT
Organism: bacterium; assembly: GCA_024222485.1. Classification (GTDB taxonomy): domain Bacteria; phylum RUG730; class RUG730; order RUG730; family JAAEPJ01; genus JAAEPJ01. Next base: position 73,367 of record JAAEPJ010000390.1, read on the forward strand.
AGTTAATACTGTATTTAATATTATGAAGAATGCTTTGAAATCTGGAGATAAAGTGGTCATATCAGGCTTTGGTACTTTTGATATGCATAAACGAAAATCAAGGATTGGTCGTAACCCTAATACAGGGGAAAAGGTTTTGATCGATGAGCAGGATATTTTAAAATTTAAAACATCCAAAACTTTTTATAGATAACTGGGAAAATAAAAGATGAAGAAAATTTTATGGGTATTATTATTTTTGATGACAGGGGCTTACCTTGTCGCAGAAAAAATTTATTTGCAAAAAGCTGATATTGAGTTTGGTGATGGAGATACTTTTACGGCTAATGGAGTTGTCATTCGTGTGCTTGGCGTAGATACACCAGAAATTTTCAACCCAGATCATGGCATTATGGTTAATCAGTATTTAGGTCCGGAAGCATCTTTTTTTACTAAACATTTGATTGAGCAAGCAAGATCACTTTATTATATTCCTCATAAAAATGATATCTACTCAAGGCTTTTAGCCCATGTGTTTGTGGATGATGAATTGCTTGCCGTTAAGCTGATAAAAGCTGGGTTGGGTTATGAAACTGTAAGTATTTATGGGGATAATGGTTATCCTAAGTTGGCGAGTAAGGTGAGTGATTCCGCTGCTTTAGTCGGTAGACCTAATTTTACAAATCCGTTGTATTGGCGTAGAAAAAATATTAAAAGAAAATAATTATATTTTTGGATAGGAAAAAAATGAAAAAAAATAAGATACCAAATCATATAGCAATTATTATGGATGGAAATGCTCGTTGGGCGGCTTTGAAAAGTTTACCACGATTTAAAGGCCACCAAAAAGGTGCAGAAATAATTGAAGATATTGTAAAAAAAGCGGAAAAACTAAATGTTAGAATTTTGACCCTCTATGCTTTTTCAACCGAAAATTGGCATAGAGAAAAAAAGGAAGTAGATTATCTAATGGAGCTTCTATACAAATATTTAAAAGGTCCTATTGTCTTAAGAATGATGAAAAATAATATTAAGCTTGATTTTATTGGTGATATTACTGAATTTTCTATTAAGTTGCAAGAGGAAATCCGTCTGGTTCGGGAAAAAACAAAAAATAATACCGGAATTTTAGTTAATATTGCCTTAAATTATGGTTCGAGAGATGAGATTGTAGCTGCAGTTAACCAGATTCTTCAAGAAAATAAGAAAAAGATAACTAAAGAAGAGTTTTCTGCGTACTTGCATACGCCTGATCCTGATCTTTTAATTCGAACTGGAGGAGAATTTCGGTTGAGTAATTTTTTACTTTGGCAAAGTGCATATTCAGAGATATTTGTTACGGAAAAATATTGGCCAGATTTTGATGAAACAGAGTTAGAGAATGCCATTGAAGTGTATAGCAAAAGAAATCGGAGATATGGAGGGAGAAATGAGTAATCTTATGCAAAGAATTATTACAGGTATTATTGGTGCAGTTATTTTAATAGTTACAATTTATATCGGAGATATTGTATTTTTATCATTAGTAGCATTGATTAGTATTATAGGTGTTTTAGAATTTTATAAAATAGTAGACTCTAAATGTTTTAAAATTTTAGGTGTTATTGCTAGTCTTTTTATTTCTTGTTTATTTTTTCTTACAAAAGGTCATATGTTCCTAATGAAATATGATATCTTGTTACCAATACTTTTGACATTTTTTATATTATTTTCTTTGATTTTTGCTATATATAATTCGAAATCACAAAAATTATTTTTAGAGGATTTAAAAGCAGCTATTTTTACTATTTTTGGTGTTTTTTATGTTGCATGGTTGTTCAATCATTTAATTCTTTTAAGGTCTATTCCTATTTTTGGTCGTGATTTAGTTCTTATAACATTTATTGCTATCTGGTGTTTAGACTCTTGTGCTTATTTTGTTGGAGTTAGGTTTGGCAAAACAAAATTTTCTATGATTAGCCCAAAGAAATCTATTGAAGGGTCATTAGCCGGATTTTTAGCTTGTATACTCGCTGTTTGGCTTTTGAAATATTTGTTTAATACAAACTTGACTAGAGTTCATGCTTTAATAATTGGAGTATTAATTGGGGTATTCGGTCAGCTGGGAGATTTAGCTGGATCATTGCTTAAGCGTAGTTTTGATGTGAAAGATTCCAGTTCTATTTTGCCGGGGCATGGGGGAGTTTTAGATCGGTTCGATAGTGCAATATTTGTTGCCCCAGTAGTTTATTATTATATTAAGATTTTTATAATGTAAGAGAGATTAGTCTAAACCTCTCTTACATTATTTTAGCTAGCTACTTCTTTTTTTAAAAGCTTTAGAGGGATTAAAATACTATAAATGGGAAGCACGATATTCATTACTATAATCGCAGATATAGAGAAAAATATAGAGAAAAACAAGAATAGAATTAGTGTAATGTAGCTTAAAGGCGCAAGGCTATTAAATAGTTTTTTCCTATCTAAGTTCCACCCTTTTTTATTTAAAATTTTAGCCATGAAAAAGGAAAAAGTAATATTGGCAGTAATAAATCCTACTGTAAGAATTAACCCTCCAATGAATAAAATAAAGGTAAAAATTATCCTTTTAGTTTTTGAGATGGCCTGGGCAATATCATAGAAAGATATGTTCCTTGCAAATTTACCATTTTGAAAGCTGAGAATTCCTTTTTCATTAATTTCAAAAGCCAAACTTGAAAATTGTACTCCTTGAATATTGAGGTCAGTTATTGGGAAACTTTGGATTTGATTATTTGTATTAAGGAATACTTGTTGTTTAGCAATAATGATTGCTGTCTCATTAAAGTCTTGAGGTGTAACGGAGTCAATATCCATTTTTATTTGAAAATAAGGATGATCATATTCTGTTATTTCTTGATTTTGGTCCATAACTGTTAATCCTACCTTATCTTCTAATGTCCATTTTTTGGGAAGGGCTTGGATGGTTTTAGAAATATTAGTAACTTGAGAGTACTTATTTAATTTAAAATTTATTAACATTGCCGCAATGAAAGAGATCGCTAAGCTTGTCGCGATTATAATTAGAATTGCTTTTTTTGCACTCCAATGGTTGTAAATATTTTGATAGTAATCTTTATCATAAAAAAACTTCATTTTTTACTCCTATTTTATCAATAAAAAGACAAGATAATTTTTTGATTTTATTGGATAATTGTCTTTACAAATTTTTGTTGTTTAAAGAAAGTTTTTGCTGTTCTTTCTAAGTTTACTGTTTGAATTTTATCTAAATTTTTCAAATTTTGATAGCTATAATTTTGTTCTAAACCTAAAATTTCATAAAGACCAAGTAAGAATGCTTGATTTCCTTTGGTTTCTTGTTTAAATATTTCTGTACTTTTCATTCGCCTTTTTAAGATTTTAATATCTGATTCCTTAATTTTAAAATTAGTTATTTCTTCATCAATAGCAATGAGTGCTGCTTTGATATTTTTTTTATCTAAGCCTAAATGTATCATGAAATAATTTGTATCTGCAGTGGTTGTAATTGTTGAGCCAATTTCATAAACTAAACCCATTTGTTCACGAATACGGTCGAATAGAAGAGATGTCATCCCTCCACCAAGATATGAGTTAATTAGTTTTATTTTTAGGAATTCTTTATCCCTGATATCAGGGATTTTAAATCCTAGCATGATATATGCTTGGTTAAAGTTTTTAGTAATATTCTCTGTCTTTGGAGGTGTGATTAAATTATCTGAGATAGGGCTTATCGTTAGCTTTTTTTTCCCAAATATATCAGGAAATTTAAAATTCTTAAAGGGAGTAACTGCCGAGATAATTGGTTTGAAATTTAATAAATATTTTTGATGGAAATCGATTAAATCATTTTGAGATATTTTTGTTAAACTGGTTTTATCTCCAAGAGGAAGCCAGCTTTTATAGTTATCTTTGCCATAAATATTTTGTTTGAAATGATCAATACAGATATTAGAAATAGTATCATAGCGTGCAGTTATTGCATTTACTTGTTCAAGTTTTAATTTTTCTATCTCTTGATGATCAAATTTTGGATTAAGGAAAATTTCTGAAAAAATATTGATCGCTTCAGTTATGGAGTTTTTTTCAAAAAGGAGTGATAAATTTAAGTAATTTGCCGTACGACAAAAATTGAAGTTAATAGCATTGGATTCAAGTTTTAAAGCTAGATTATGTGCATTAAAGTGTTTTGATCCTTTTAGCAGCATTGCAAGCAGAAAAATGCCTATGCCTAAATTATTTTTTTCAGCCTCAAGGTTTATCGGCCAAAAAAAATGAATGGAACAAAGATTGTTTTGGGTATTAAGTTTATGAATAATATTCATCTGAATGAGTTACTCCGCAGAATTATATTTTTTAAGAAAAAATTTTTTACTGTAAAAAAAATAAACTAGATAATTCTAGGTAATTTATTAAGAAATAGAGATCTTTTTAAAGAATAAATTATATATTATCATTATTATTACGCCTAGTTAATTAAAAAAAAGTATTTTAATATTCTTTTTGCTTTTATATTAGCGGGTTTTTATTAAAAGAAAGCCTCTATTTTTTTCATAGAAGTGAGCGTGCTTACTTCAGAATAGATTATGAGGTTTTTGAAATGGAAAAACCATAAACATGTTTAGCTCCATTTTTTTTTAAAATTTGAGCAATTGTATTAAGCGTTACACCTGTTGTTGAAATATCATCAAAAACGAGTATGTTTTTATCTTTTATTTGATGAGAGTCAGAAACCTTGAAAGCATTAGATAGTTCTTTTGCACGCTCAGGCGCTTTAAGACCAAACATAAAACGAGTATTTTTTTCTTTTTTTAAAATGTTATTTTTTACTACTAAGTTAAAAACTTTAGCAAAAATATTCGCAAGCACTTCCGCTTGGTTATAGCCCCTTTGCGCTAGCCTATTTTTATGAATAGGAACAGGGATAATAAAATCAATATCTTGTATACATTTATCGAGCTCAGCTAATACTTTTGTTTTTGATGAAAATATATTATAAAAAATATCTAGTTTGCTCATTAAAAAGTCAGAGGGGGTAAACTTTAATTTTTTTAAAATTTTTGTAATACTTGAATCATAGGAAAAAAGGCTGAAGTTTTTTTTAAAGTTAAGATTTTTTTTATAACAATTCGTACAAGTTGTTTGTATGGTTTGAGTCATCGAGCCACATTTGATGCAATAAGCTTCAATATTAATAATATTTTCAATACAATTTGAACAGAGATGAGTATCATTTCTCTCCGTAATAGCGTTACAGGATAAACAGTGAGTAGGGAAAATTAGGTCTAAGAGAAAAGGCGCTAATCGTTGCATTTTATTTATTCCTGACAATAAAGAAAGTATTGCTTATAAGACTTCTTTCAAATATTTTCCTGTGTATGACTTCCTGCATTGTGCAACATCTTCCGGCGTTCCTTCAATGATAATTTCTCCGCCTTCATCTCCACCATCAGGACCAAGATCTGTTAAATAATCGCAGGTTTTAATGACATCTAAATTATGTTCAATTACGAGGACAGAGTTACCTTTATTAACAAGCCTATTTAAAACTTCAAGGAGTTTATGTACATCAGCAAAATGAAGTCCCGTTGTTGGCTCATCTAAAATATAAAGTGTTTTTCCTGTTGCACGCTTAGAAAGCTCCGAGGCTAGTTTTATCCTTTGTGCCTCCCCACCAGATAGAGTTGTTGCACTTTGCCCAAGATGGAGATAGCCTAAACCTACATCTTGTAATAATTTTAAGCCGCGTTCTATTCTTGGGATTTTTTGAAAAAATAGATAGCTTTCATCAACACTCATATTTAAAATGTCAGAAATATTCTTACCTTTATAGAGAATTTCAAGTGTTTCTCGTTCATAGCGCGTCCTTTTACAAACATCACAAGTAACATACACATCTGGTAAAAAGTGCATTTCAATTTTTTGGACACCATCTCCTTGACAAGCCTCACAACGCCCCCCTTTAACATTAAAGCTGAAGCGTCCCACTTTATATCCTCGTGCTTTTGCTTCTGGAATTCCTGCAAATAGCTCACGGATAGCAGTAAAAATTCCTGTATAAGTTGCAGAGTTTGAGCGGGGTGTGCGTCCAATGGGAGATTGGTCGATATTGATTACTTTATCAATTAGATTAAGATTTTTTATTTCTTTAAAAGTATTGCTTTTTTTTTGACGGATAGCTTTATAGAGGATTTCTTCAACTAAGGTTGACTTCCCACTACCAGAAACACCCGTAACTGCGGAAAGGACACCAAGCGGGATTTTAGCATTAATATTTTTTAGATTATTTGCCGTTGCATTGATAATTTTAATGAAATTTTTTGGTTTTCTACGGTTTTCAGGAGTTTTAATTTTAATTTTTCCATTTAAATACTGTGCCGTTAAGGATTTTTTTGATGTGAGGATTTGATCAAAAGAACCTTCTGCAACTACTTCGCCTCCATATTTTCCCGCACCAACCCCAAGATCAATAATATGATCCGCTTCTTTAATGGTTTCCTCATCATGTTCAACAACTAGGACTGTATTTCCTAGATCTCGTAGGCGTTTCATCGTGTTTAAAAGCTTACGATTATCTTTTTGGTGTAACCCAATAGATGGCTCATCTAAGACATAAAGCACGCCCATTAATCCTGCTCCGATCTGAGTCGCTAAGTTAATACGCTGGGCTTCTCCGCCAGATAATGTCGCAGACTTTCGCATTAGGTTTAGATAACCAAGACCAACTTCAAATAAAAAATTAAGCCTTGCTTGGATTTCTTTGATTACAGGTTCAGCAATAAGTTTTTGCTTGGTTAGGTGAAACTCTATTTTATTAAAAAATAGCCGACTTTCTTTTATGGCAAGTTGACTAATTTCAATAATATTTTTATTCGCAATTTTAACGGCTAAACTTTCGCTAGAAAGGCGATTCCCTTGGCAAGTTGGGCATGTGTAGGTATGCATTAATTTTTCATACCATCGTTTTGTTTCCTCGGAAGGCGTTTGTTTATATCTTCTCCATAAAAGGGGAATAAAGCCTTCAAAATAATCTGAGCCATGGATAAGCATTTCTTGTTTTTTTTTCGTTAACTGATTAAAGGATAGTTCAAGGTTAATGAGATGTTCAATCTTCTCAAGAGAGTAACTTCCTTCTGAAAAACCAGGGACTTTTATCGTTTGTTTTAAGGGTTTATTTTTATCAGAAATAATTAGGTCTTCATCAAAATTCATTTTAATCCCTAGACCTGCACATTGAGAGCAAGCACCATGTGGATTATTAAAAGAAAATATTTGGGGTGTGATTTCTTTAAAGCTCAGATTACATTTTTGGCAGGAAAAAGACTCACTAAAAAATATATTTTTTTCATCTTTTATAATGATAATTTCTCCATTTCCTTCTTTTAAGGCCGTTTCAATTGAATCACTTATTCTTGATTGGTTTTCTTCAATAATTTTAACACGATCAATAATAACTGAAATATTATGTTTTTTGTTTTTTGAAAGTCTAATGTCTTCTTCTAAGTGGAAGGTTTGAGAGTCAATGCGTATACGCAGAAATCCTTCTTTTTTAAGACGATCAAAAAGTTCTCTATATTCCCCCTTGCGGTTTTTAACTAAGGGGGCAAGGATGGAGATTTTTGTGGCTTTTGACCAGCTCATGACTGTCTCAACTATTTCCTGAATAGTTTGGGGTTTAACTTCATTTTTACATTTTGGACAATGTGGGGTTCCTACTCTTGCAAATAAAACACGCATATAATCATAAATTTCTGTCATGGTCCCCACTGTTGAGCGTGGATTATAGCCTTTCCCTTTTTGTTGGATTGCAATAGCAGGAGATAGTCCGGAAATACTTTCAAGAGGAGGTTTTTGCATTTGACCTAAAAATTGACGAGCATAGCTTGACAATGATTCTACATAACGACGATGACCTTCGACATAAATTGTATCAAAGGCAAGAGATGATTTTCCTGAGCCGGAAAGCCCAGTAATAACTACAAATTTATCGCGTGGAATAGAAATATTTATATTTTTTAAATTATGCGTCTTTGCACCTTTTATTTCAATTGTATTCATTTTTTAAGTGGATGATCAATCGTCCTCTATATTATTTTTTATTGAATAATAGCTATTTTTTGAATTTTATGCACATCATGATATTTCACTAAAACAATGTAGACTCCTGTTGCAAGAGAATCTCCATTTCTTTCCTTAGCATCCCATTCAATATAATTATTAGTGAAATTTTGAGTGACATCAGTGCCGTCAAAGGCTATTATTTCTTTCCCAGAAATATCATAAACTTTTACTTCAATATCAGTATAATCTGTCGGAAGATTCCCTATTTTAATGGCGTCATGTTTATCGGAATAATAAGGGGTAGGATAAACTATCATATTCTCTATCCCCAATGTTGGTCTGGCTAAAAGAACTGCATAAAGGGATAAACTATCAACTTCAGCAAATAACCTTTGTTCACTGATTTCAATTTCAGTCTCTTGAACATGCTCCCAAGTGGCTCCATTATAATGAAATAAAGCAAGATCAGCTATAGCATACTTGTTACCATCACTAGCCGGGAGATCAATAATGCGGTCAGCATTACTATCTAGAGTTGCATAAGAAATATAGATAGTAATGGGTTGATTAGGAAAAGTTTCTTGGTTTGTCCCATTTACATAAACATTAAAATCTTTATATATTCCATGATTGACTGCAAAGTTTTGCATAGTTGAGTTACTGATTTTATTGTTGGCTTTTAAAATATCAGGATCAGATGCATCTTCTGAGAGAATTTCCCCTTGAATAACTCCCTCTACAGTATTTGCATCAATTTTTATGGCTGAACCATCCTCGGCAGTAATGATGGTTTCTTCTGTCGATAAAAATGTATTTTTGATTGTAAAACTAGATGTTCCCGTAATTGTCGTTGCAATATTTCCTGCTTTATCTTCAGCCGTTACATAGAATGTAATATAGTCACTGTCTCTTTCAGATTTAATATAGGCAGAGCCGAACCATAAATCATTACTATGATCTAAAGATATTGTTTGACGAGTAGTTGAGGCTCCAAAAGTATACTCTAGAGTAGGCGTATTTAAGGGGATACCATCGGAATCAATGAGTAAATTTGCAACGAATAGACCACTTGTAAGAGGCGATGATAGAGTAACTCCTCCTCTTTTTAAGGTAAGTGTTACTTCTGGTTTTTCAAAAGCAGCAATAATACCATCTGTCTTGTGAGGGAGTGTGGTTGCTCCATTAGGCATTATAGCTCTAATATAGATATAATATTTTAGCCCATTTGTGAGGGGATCAATAATTGTCATAGAAGTATTAGTGGTTGATGTCCATGTAGTTTTAGCCGTTTCTAAAGAAGAAAGTTGAGAGATAGCCTCTAGAGGTGAGGAGTAGGTCGAAGTGCTGATAGCATAAAGATATGTATAACTAGCCTTTTCTTCTTCTGTACCTGGAAAAGCCCACTGAGCAGATAATGTATTAGTACTTTCAGTATAGTCAATATCCAGACTTTCTAAACCATCATAAAAAGTAATGATGGTGGTAGGTTTCTCCATATTAATATAAACTCCATCAGAAGAAAAAATAAGTTGTCCATCACTGTTACTGCTAGCTTCAATATCAATAATATACCTGGTATTGTCTAGTAAGTTTGTGAAATCATTTTTAGTGAATGATGTATTAGAACCTATATTTGTCCATCCTGCAATATCCGCGCTACCTACCTCTGATGAAGAATATCTTACAGAGTAACGGTATGAAGTTACATCGTCTTTGAATGGGTCGTCCCAATTTGCGGATAACGAGGTATTGCTAACTTGTTCATCAATATCAGCACCTATGCCATCATTAATTGTATATGAGGCTAGACGGTGTACTGCCAAGGTTCCAGCGGAAACCGTTGCCTTGAAAGCTACTTCGGGGGAATCTTTATGTTTGAGTATAAAGTCTTTATCCGCTGAAGAGGGATTAAAACAGAAATAAGAAACTATCCCCCCTTTAGTAAAAACAGCATATGATGGTTCATTCGAGTAATAATTGTGTCCAACATACTGACCGAATTTTTTGAGGGTCGTACTCCAGTAGTAAAGAAATGCTTTTGTTGTTTCCGTATATTCATAGTTAGAATCTTCAACATCAATCTCTAAAGTATAGTCATTAAGTAAACTATAAGCCGTAAATAAATCTTCCCAATTTTTTAAGTCTACTCCCTCTTCATTTATTAACTGTGTATTATTGGTAAGTAAATAATCTGTATCATATGCTAGGTAGAAACTGCTTGGATTTATCGGTAAAATTTGAATGCCATAGATGTATGTAGGTGATGCACTAAACCAAGTATTATAGGTAACATCAGATCCAAAAACTTGTCCAATAGATGTATGATTCCAGTTATAAATATTATTTTTATTTTGCCAGTATTCTTGAATAGAAGAGTACTCTGTTGTATAGCCCCAAATACCAAGATCTCGATAGGTATCATTTTCAGTAATAAGCCCCCATAAATAAATGGCAGCCCAAGCATTCATTGCTTCAGAAGAGGACTCTTGGTCTGGACCTTGTGTTGATTGCGGAGAATCTATTGCCATTCCATTCGCTATACTATGCCCCTCATATATTTCCATGTTGCGTAAAAAAGGATAATCTGTATTGCCCCGCACTGGATCGGCAATATCCTTAATTAATAGTTCAATCATATCCGCATAATTTGTTTTAAATGTAGAATCAAAATGTGCTAAGATAGCTGCCGCATAGATATAATACCCATAGTGAAAATGATGATCATTTAAATTTTCGTTACCATAAGAATGAGGGTAGGCTATAAGAGAGTTAATATTTGAGTTGTAATATAGCTCACTATCTCCTCCAACAGAAAGCAGATCTGTTAAGAAATTTTTAATAAGTATTTCTAGGTCAGGGGTGGAATCACCCGGAATATCTTCAGCAATCTTTAGTAAATTAGCTAGCATTGTCGCTTTCTTCCCATCAAAGTAAAGGTCTTCTCCCTCAATTTCATGATCTTCTAAGAGGAGATAGCTATTAAGAGTTGTCGTACTCGTGGTCGTCATGGAAACTTCAAAAAAAGGGATTATACCATTAAAATTGAGTTCAGTTGAAAAACTTTTAGTTTGTGTCATTTTTAAAGGACCACGAATGCTATTAAAGGTCTGAGTCATGTTGCTGGAGGCACCATTGTTATAATGGTGTGGTAAAAGGAGAATTAATGTATCTCCTCCAGTATCAGTTGTAATATCATATGTTGTCGTTACCTCTTGGGTCGTAGAGTTTATATCCCAAGATACTTCGGTATTTGTAATAACATTATAAGCATAGGTTTCAAATGTAGAAATATCTGAGGCAGAAGTCATTGCTCCAATTGAAAATTTAGAGTTGGACTCAGGTAGAGTTATTGTTGCAGAGCTAGAATGGAACGTTACAGTGGCATCGTCTGGTAAAAATACGCCAAAGTAATGCCCATCACTTGTAATAATTGTAAAGTTTTGGTTTGAGCCATTTGCATTAAAGGTTAGGTTTTCGCTGGCTGTAATAATGGGATCAATGCCACTCTCATATTCAAAGTAAGTAAAAGCAAAGCCTTGACCCATTGTAGCCGTAAAAGCTCCATTCCATTTCGCATCGACACTCCAATCAGTAAAGCCCGCTAAGGTAACAGAAGAAACAGCCAAAGAGTCAGCGCCAACTCTTAGATGACTTGTAAAGGGATAAGATATTCTTGTGCTGGTAGCTGAGTTATCATTAATTCCTAAAATTAAGCCGTCTGTTTGAGCTTGAAAACAAAAAGGGAACGCGTACATTTGATTAGAAAATTGCGTAAATAAAAGAGAGGCCCACCAAGTATTAGAAGGAAGTGCTTCTGTAATATTTTCTTCTTTATAGAGTGTCCCTCTAAAGCCTTCTCCACCCGTATTCGAATCAAGCTCTGAATCATTTAAGTAGTATTTATAATAACTACCGCTTCCTACACTCATTGTTGTTCTTGCATAAACAAGCCCAGAAAACAAAAAAATAATACCTAATACTTTTATTATTTTTATTTTATGCATCAAATATCTCCTATTATTATTGTGAAAACAGTATTTAAATATTTACGATTATGTCCTTTAATCAAAAATATACTTTAAAGAAATACGGTGTGTATCACCAAGGTCTCCAAACGGGACAAAAGCATAATCAATAAATAATTTATACAGAGTAGAAAACCCCAAACCTAAGGTATAGCCATCACTTGCATAGCTATCACTGGTATAGCTATATCCTGCTCTGACATCAAAATTATTACTGACAAAATATTCAATACCTGTTCTGTAAATAGGTTCAGAATTAATTTCTTTTTCCATATCTAGTCCAAGATGGTATTTGCCATGATTATAATAGCTAAGGCCAAGAGACGCAGTCATAGGAAGAGGAGATGCTGTTTTATAGACTTTTAAATCTGATCCTGCATTTCTAATGCTGGCTCCAAGGTTCCATGCCCTGTTAATACTCCACAAGACCCCTGCATCAGCAGCATAAGCACTACCACTTTCTTTGTATAATTCCTGTGTAATTGTTTTTGCTGTAATACCAGCGGCAATAGAACTCGTCAGTTTTTTAGTTAAAGTAACAGTATAAGCCGTATCCGCGCCATCAAAGGTTCCTTGTTTTATTCCCTCAGTATCTCTTTCATCCATAGAGCCGGGAGACAATTGTCTTACAGAAAAAGCTAAAACTAGTTCTCTCCGGTTCCCGATAGGTTTTGCATAAGCAATATAGCTCATACTAATTCCTTGGAACCATTTATTATGTGCGAAATAAAGCTGAGCATCTTTAACCCAGAAAAGTGCAGCAGGGTTGATCTCAATATTAGAAACATCTCCAAAAACAGCATTTCCAGCACCACCCATACCTATAGAACGAGCCGATGGGTTAATACGCAGAAAAACAGCACTGTTTGTCTTTGAGGAAAGACTAGAGAACAGGACAGTAGTTAAGAAACATATCAAGAGGATCTTTTGCATATTATGGCACCTTCTTTCTGTAAAATTTGAAATTTAAAAAATTAAATTATAAAATAATTTTATGAAATTTGACTAAATAACTCCAGTATTTATCTATATATTAAAAAATAAAATTTAATTATGAATCTTTTAATAAGGATACATTCATATATTAATATGTTAAAAGAGATTAAAAATTTTAGCATTTTTATTTCTTAATTTATTAGTATACATAAATTAATGCTTAATTTCTAATAAGAAAAATATGATAAAAATATTAAAAATATAACAAAAAAATAAGATTACAATAAATTAAGAATAAATTTATTAAGCAATACTATTTATTTTTTCTCGTAAATAGCTTGCCAAAAGAATAGAATGGTGCTTTTAAGGAGGAATATTTTGAAATTATTTTTAATTTTATTGCTATTATTTTTGACGGGTAATTGTTACGCTTATAAAGAAAATTTTAATGACTTGGAAGCTTGAAGTCCTTTTTATTTTAAAAAAAATGAGAGACATACAGAATATAAAGTTGTTAATGGGTTGTTAGTCACTAAAAGTAATAACTCTGCATCTAGTCTAATGTTAGATAAAGATATTAATGTTTACCAAACACCTAAAATGCATTGGCGTTGGAAAGTTGATAATATTTTGACAAAAGGAGATGTGAGATTTAAAGAAAGTGATGATTTGCCCATAAGAATTTATGTGGTTTTTAAGGGGAGGTTTTTGAAAATTTCAACACTAAACTATGTGTGGGCTAATAAGCAACATAGCAAAAAATTTTTTACAAGTACTTATAGCGATAAAGTTAAAATTATTATTATGCAAGATGATCGTATAGGTAGCTGGCAAAAAGAAGAAGTAGATATTGTTGAGGATTATTTGACAGTTTTTGGCACTAAGCCCCCTAAGATCGCTAAAGTTTTCATCATGAGTGATTCAGATAATACGGGGGGAAAGGTCACTGCATATTTAGATTATTTAGATATTTCTGCGTGAAAAATAAGAAAAAAGTTTGCTTAAAATAAGAAAAAATGATATTTAGTATCAATTTAAAAAATATAATTTAAAAAATATAATCTCAATTTTGTTAACTTTTTTTAACTAAATGAGACAATAATTAAAATTATTTTTAAACGGAATCTTGATATAAGATATAAGAAGGAGTTAATAACTATGGGATATAAATGTACAATTTGTGACAAAAAAACACAATCCGGAAATAATGTAAGTCATTCTAATAGAAAAACAAAAAGAAGTTTTAAACCTAATTTACAAAAAATTAATATCATTGATGCTGGTATCAAACAAAAAAAATATGTTTGTACATCTTGTATTAAAGCAGGGAAAATAACAAAAGCTTAAGTTTTTCTTACCTTGTTTATCGTTATATCTAAAAGCCGAAGTCTTTACTAGTAGAGGATTTCGGCTTTTTTTTAGAGTTAATCAAAATATGCCGTGGAGTTTGGAATGAAACAAGTAATCCAGAACTATAAGACAGGTGAGCTTAAAATAGAAGAGGTTGCCTACCCTATTTTGAAATCTGATTCCATTATTTTTAAAACAAAATCATCTTTAATTAGTGCTGGAACAGAGCGTACAAAAATTGAAACAGCACAGATGAATCTTATCGAAAAAGCTATGTCTCGTTTAGATCTTGTAAAAACCTTAGTTAATAATATTAAGCAAGAAGGTGTATTGTTTACTTTTAAAAAAGCTTTTAATAAGTTAAATACTCCGATTACTTTAGGCTATAGTGCGAGCGGGATAGTTGTTGATTCCAATACTAAGTTAAAAAAAGGAGATCGTGTTGCGGCTATTGGGGAAATAACTGCCGCACATGCGGACTATAATGTGACACCTTCAAATAGCTTTGTTAAAATGCCGGATAATGTTTCTTTTGATGAAGCTGCCTTTGGTGGTCTTGGAGCTATTGCCCTTAATGCTGTGGAGATTTCTCAACTTAAAAAAGGTGAAAAAGTTGTCTTGATTGGGCTTGGTCTCCTGGGACAGATTGTTTTGCAGGTTTTGATGGCAAAAGGTGTGGAAGTTATTGGCGTGGAAATTGATGATGATAAACTAGATCTTGCTAAAAAATTAGGATTAAGAAAACTTATTAATCCTTTGAAAGAAGATATGCAATCAATAGCTAAAGATGTGGATGCTGTCCTTATTACTGCGGCTAGTCGTAATAATTTTCCTATTGAGCTTGCGGGGAGGCTTGTGCGTAATAAAGGTCGTGTCATTTTAGTTGGGTCAATGCCAATCAATATTCCTCGAGAAGATTTTTATAGTAAAGAAATTATTTTTATGATTGCTCGTGGTTTTGGCGCGGATCTTTATTATAATGAAGAGGAAAAACGGAACTACTCTTTTAGCTATAAACCAAGGACAATGAAAGAAAACCTTGCAAGGTTTTTACAAATGGTCTCTGCTCAAAAAATTAATTTGAAACTTCTAATGACTCATAAATTTAAACTCAATGATGCAAAAAAAGCTTATCAAATGATTTGTGAAAATAAGGAGAAATATTTAGCGATTTTGTTTGAATATGACGACTTAGAAGATAAGACAGATAAAATTATTTTTGAACAAAAAAAAATAAATAATGCATCTCTTAAGAATACAGAAGGAAAACATCCTATTGGCTTTATTGGTGCAGGAAGTTTTGCCCAAGGATATATTTTGCCAACTCTTAAAAAACGAGATGATCTTGTTTTAGTTGGTGTTGCCAGTGCTACAGGTGTGAATGCTAATAATGTTGCAAGAAAGTTTGGGTTTTCCTATGCAACGAGAGACTTTACAGAAATTTTAAATGATAAAAATATTGAAACAGTTTTTATTACTACGAGACATAACTTGCATGCTAAGTTTGTCATTTTAGCCCTTGAAGCCGGCAAAAATGTTTTTGTAGAGAAGCCACTTTGTTTAACGAAAGAAGAGTTGGCAAAGATTAAAGTTGCTTATTTAAAAAGTAGTAAAATTTTAATGGTTGGGTTTAATCGAAGGTTTTCACCCTTTATTGAGGAAACAAAAACTTTTTTTCTTAATAGATTCGGACCAATGATGCTAACCTACCGTGTTAATGCTGGTTTTCTCCCTTCTGAGCATTGGTTGCATCACAAAGAAGGCGGAGGTAGAGTCGTGGGTGAGGGTTGTCACTTTATTGATCTTGTTAATTTTTTGGTTGATGATGAGGTCATGGATATTAAAGTTTGTGGGAGAACAGATGAAAATTTTAATATTACAGTTTTTTATAAAGATTCATCTATTGCCAGTATTCAGTATTCATCTGTTGGCGATGTCAGTTACTCTCGTGAAAGGCTCGAAGCCTTTTGTGATAATTCTGCCGTAGCGATTGATAACTATAAAAAAGGGGATTATTCACGAAAAGGCAGAGTCAAAAAATTGCGAAAAATGGGGAGAGATATGGGACACAAGAATGAGATAAATTATTTTGTAGATGCTTTAATTGTAGGGAAGGCTTTAATTAGCTTTGATGATTTAGTAAAAACAACAGAAATGACTCTGTTAGTTGGCAAGCATTTTCAATGAAATAAAAGTAAGTAAGGGCATTGACTCTCCATGTAAAGTTCTGATGATTTTTTAAGCGGATACTCAATCTTATTGGATATCAAAATCTCTGTGAGAGTTTAATACACTTAGGGATAGCATCGTTAAAGTTTAAAGGAAAGTAGTAATGGCAAAATTTGATTTTTTAGGTCTCAGATTTGATGATTATTCCGTTTCAGAAGCTATTGAAAAGATAGAGGAATATATTGAGCAGAAAATTCCTAGGATGGTCTTTACCCCCAATGCTGAGCTTATTGTAAGAGCCAGCGAGTCTCAGGACCTTAAAGAGGTTTATCATAAAACAGATATTGTTTGTGTTGATAGTTGGGTCGTTTACTACTTTACAAAGATGAAGGGTCATAAATTAAAAGAACCGGCAAGTGCGGCAAATATAATGTTCCGCTTTTTACCAAAAATTGCGAAAAAAGGTTATAAGGTTTATTTGCTTGGTGCAACAAATGAGGTTGTCAAGGTTGTTAATCAAAAATTAATAAAAATGAATGTTAATGTTGTTGGCTTTTATGATGGCTACTTTGATAAAGGAAACCCAGAAGAAGTCGTTAAGGATATTAAAAAATCAAAGGCAGATATTCTTTTTGTGGCTATGAGTACACCTTTTAAAGAAAATTTTGTTTCGCAAAATTTAGCAACAATGAACATCCCTGTCTCAATAGGTGTTGGTGGAAGCTTTGATATTATTGCCGGAAAATGTAGTCATGCACCTATTTGGATAAGCAAGATAGGGCTTGAATGGTTTTACAGATTTATGCAAGAACCAAGGCGCATGTGGTATAGATACTTAGTTACAAATACAAAATTTTTACTTTTATATTTTTTTAAAAGTTAAAAGATATACTTTTGTTGGTTTGTTTTTAAAGCTGGATAAATGAGGAGGATTATTGATTTTTTATTAGGAAATGAGATCTGTTTTGCTATAGGAGGGTGAGAATGTTTAGATATTTCTTGCCTAAAGAGATTGATTTCGCTAATATGAAAATATCTTTACAAGTAAATATCATAATTGACTAGATTTGGAACTAGTTACTATGTTCAAAATCTATATCTTTTATTGGAATGTGCAATATTTTGTGGTTTTGTACTTCAATATAGGATGTAAGATAGATGCAAAATCAAGAATATAAAAAATTTAAAGAAAGAAGAAATTCTGTTAGAAGATTTGATTTTCTTATTCGTAAAACTGATTTATTTGAGAGTGAAAAAAGGCTTCAAGAACGCAGAGAAAGTGTTTTGTTTGGGCAAAAACTTTTGAGTCGTATTGCCGTCAAGCCTCCGTACTATGCTTTAAAAAATCTTGAAAAAGTTGATGGCTCTTTAAAAGCCAGTATTCCTATTGAACAGTCTTTAGGAAATGAAACATCACCACTCACTGCTGGAGAAACATCGAGGCATCTAGCTATTTTAGGTAGTTGTGCCTTAGCCGAGAAAAACACAAATGATTTTAGTTATTATTTAGCAGTAAAGGCTGTTTATCGGAGACATATTAAAGAAATTAAGGCTGATTATTTGATTGGGGTTTCTGAAGCTAAGATGCTCAATAAGCGGAAAGGTAAAGCATTTAATAAGTTATTAAATGAAAAGAATGAAGTTATTACTACACTTGATGTTGATTATACGATTATTTCTCAAAACCTTTTTGAGAGACAATTTAAAAAACATAAACGGGATATGCGACATTCTTATATATCAGAGAGTTTTTTTAATAGGCAAAATTTTTATAAGTGTTTATTTGAAATACCCAATGCTAAAATTCAAGATGATATTCTTACCTTAGATATTGGAGAAGTAAAACCTGAAATGTGTATGGGGCATTTTCCTTTTTATCCTGCAATGCCTGTAGCCTTTTTATCACAAATTCTTTTTAATGTAAGTATAAATTACCTGAAAACTGTATTAAAGAAAAAAAATATTAAAGTTGTATTGCATGAGGGGAATATTAATGCCTTTGCATTGGTTTTTAGTGGGAAGCATATTAAGGTTAAAGTACAATTACTGGATCAGGTTAAGAATATATTTATATTTTTTTCGCAATTGATAGAGCAAGAGACAAGTAAACTGTTGATTGAGTTAAATAATTTAAAAGTAGAGATAGTTGTATGATTGAGTTAAATACCTCCGCTCTTTTTGGGAACTTTATTGCTGTTTTTATTTATTTAGGCGTAGGGTTCTTTTCTTTATTTACAGTCCAAAAAACTAAGCCAAATCTCAGTTTTATCTTGCTTAGCTTGACTGTTGGCTTATGGTGTCTTGGACCAATTTTGGTTAATATTGATGGTATTCCTTTGTTTAATAAAATTATTCTTCAAAAGTTATGCTATGTTTTTGCCGTTTTACTTGCTCCAGCATTTTTCAGCTTAGTATCTGCAGTTAGTGAACAAAAAATTTTCGATAATATTAAAGGGATTTTCTATATATTTAGTAGTGTTTTTATTAGTTTTTTGTTTGCAGATAATTTTATTTCAGGTCTTTCATTATCTCATGGACTCTATCAAACAAAACCAGGAATAGTTTATTACTGTTTTATTGTTTATGTATTATTAACGGTTGGTTTCCTTCTGTATTTTCTTCAAAGGGAATATAAAAAAAATACAAAAAGTACTGTTCTAAAGTTTCTTTTTATTGGTTTTTTTATTCAATATTTAGGGGGTGGAGTTTATTTTTTAAGTATTTTAGAAGTTTTACCTTGCTATACATTCTCAGGTTATATTGTGGCATTTGGTGAGTTTTTATTGTTTTATGCCATTATAAAGTTTGATTTTACTATCAATAATGAAGCGGAACAAACAAAAAATCAACAATATATTATTGAAACAACTAAAAGGTTAATAGAGCTCAATGATACCTTGGAATTATCCGAACATATTTATAACTTTCTTAGAAGAAATACAGGCTTTGTTAATGTGAAAATTTTTTGTTTGGACAATGAAGAGAAATTATATGTTAATTATTTAGCAAAAAATGTTTCGATAGAGAGTAATACTTGTTTAGTCGAAGTTTTAACTTCACAGCATAATATTATTAAGTATTCAGAAGTTAGAAAATGGGCAAGTGATATCAAAACAAAAAATTTTATAGATATGAATCAATTTTTTATTGATAATAGTTTAGAATATATTATTCCATTATTTTTTGGTAACCTAATTGGTTTTATTTGTATTGGGAATAAACAAAATCAATTGGGGTATACAGTAGATGACCTTAAAATATTTGACCTGATAAGTTATAGTGGGGCAATTGCTTTACAAAAAATTAAATTGCTGACGAATAATACAATCGATGATCTTACACAGCTTTATAATAAAAAGTTTTTTAATAAGGAACTAGAAGAGCAGGTTGCTTTGGCTGTCAAGGAAAATACCTTTTTTTCGTTTCTTTTTTTAGATATAGATAATTTTAGTAAATTAAATGAACGTTTGGGGCATACTGTTTGCGATAAAATTTTAATAAAGTTTGGGAAACTTTGTAAAAAATATTTCCGATTTAATGATATTGTTGCAAGGTGGGGTGGGGAAGAAATTGTTGTAATTTTACCGGCTACAAAGATAGAAGATGCCGTCAAAGTCGCAGAAAATTTTTTACAGTTGGTTAGAGATGATCTAGAAGTCACTTTTAGTTGTGGTGTTGTTTTTTTTGATGGAAGTATTCCGCCAAAAGATACAAAATTAAAAGAACTTGCAGCAGGGGTTACAAAATTAGCGGACGAAAATATGTATCAGGCGAAGAATAAAGGGAAAAATCAAGTGTTTACGGATGCTGTAGTCCCCCAAAAGATTTAGACCCTTTTTTTGTTGAGATTCGCGGGCTAAACTTTGAAGATTTCTTCTTTTTACTTTTTTATTTAGCTTTAACTAAAAATAAGCCAGCTGTGCTATAATTCTGAGAGATTCTTTTCTAAATATTTCAAGTGTTTATAATCATCTTTACTTGATATAATTTTTTCTTCCTCGTTTAGCTTTTTTGTTAATAGACTTTTTAAGTCAAGTTTGAACCTTAAGGCTATAAAATAATCTAATATTTTGCGTGTAAATAATAATAAGATCCTTGTTGCTAAGTAAGTTTTATAATATAATTTTAGTATGATCACTAAAGTTAATAAAAAAGTTATCGGTCGTTATGGAGAAGATCAGGCTGCAAAATTTTTATTGAATAATTCTTATAAAATCATTTACAGAAATTATTATATTAAGGGTTGTGGAGAGATAGATATTATTGCAGAAGAATCAGGATACTTGGTTATTCTTGAGGTTAAAACTCGTTTAAGCAATGATTTTAACGCCTTGGCAGCTGTAGATCTTAATAAACAAAAAAAATTAGCAAGGCTTGCTGAGTTTTTTATTTATCAAAATGATAAATACAGGGATTGGCTCGTTAGGTTTGATGTAGTAGGGATTAATAATAATAAGTTATCTTTGATCAAGGATGCTTTTATTATAATGTAGCTAGAGTGTGTTTTTGATAATTAAGGAGCTACGATGCTGGCAATTTCTTATAGTGGTACAACCATCGGTGTTGATGCCTTTTTAATTAAAGTAGAGGTTGATGCTGTAAATGGCATCCCTTATTTTTCTATTGTTGGGCTGCCTGATGCGAGTGTTAGAGAAAGCAAGGAACGAATAATTTCAGCTGTCAGGAATTCAAAATATAATTTAAAGTCACAACGAATTACGGTTAACCTCGCCCCTGCAGACCTCAAAAAAGAAGGCGCACTTTTTGATTTACCAATGACAATTGGTATTATGGCCTCTGCTGGAGAAATTGAACAAAATATGTTAGCAAACTATTTAATAGCAGGAGAACTTTCCCTCTCAGGTGAAGTTAGACAGGTCAAAGGTGCTTTGCCACTAGCAATCTTAGCCAAGAATCAGGGGTTTAAAGGAATTATTTTACCCGCTAAAAATAAAAAAGAAATATCTATTCTTACTGGGATAGAAGTTGTGGGCGTCAATAATTTAGCGGAAGCCGTTAATTTTTTAAATGGTCAGGAAGTTTTAGATTTAACAGAAGAAATAAAAGAGCCAGATATCAAAACAAGAGTAGATGATGCTGATTTAAAGGATATTAAGGGGCAGGTTTTTGCAAAACGGGCTTTAGAGGTGGCCGTTAGTGGTGGGCATAATATTCTAATGGTTGGACCTCCGGGATCAGGGAAAACAATGCTTGCACGCAGAATTTCAACGATTATGCCAGAGATGAGTCTTGATGAAGCGATTGAAACAACTAAGGTTCATAGTGTCGCGGGTATTTTGCCACGAAATATTGCTCTTCTTAGGCAACGGCCTTTTCGTTCCCCGCATCATACAGTTTCTGATGTCGCTTTAGTTGGTGGTGGCAGTGTGCCGAAACCAGGCGAGGTGAGCAAGGCACATAATGGGGTGCTTTTTTTGGATGAATTGCCGGAATTTGGTCGTAATGCTTTAGAGGTGTTAAGGCAACCTTTAGAGGATGGCTTTGTGACGATTGCGAGAGCTAAGCAGACCTTAGATTTGCCTGCACAGATTATGCTGGTTGCCGCTATGAATCCATGTCCATGTGGCTATCATTCGACACTTGTTAAGCCTTGTCATTGTACGCCTATGCAGATTAGTCGGTATAAGGGTAAAATTTCAGGACCACTTTTAGATCGAATTGATATCCATGTCCAAGTTCAGCAGGTTGCATATGAAGAGTTGATAGATAAACAAGAGAGTGAACCATCAGCAGATGTGAGAGCGAGAGTAGTTCAAACACGTGCTATCCAGAATAAGAGATTTCAATCGGATAAGATTAATAATTTAATGAATTCTCAGGAGCTGAAAAAATATTGTGCTTTGGACGCTCAGAGTAATAAAATTTTAAAACAAGCCGTTGATAAATTTAATCTATCTGCTAGGTCATATACGCGGATTCTTAAAGTTTCGCGCACTATTGCAGATATGGAGTTTAGTGAAAATATTGCTAGCCATCACATCCTTGAAGCCATTCAATATCGCTTTATGGGGGATTCTTAGGAGGTCATGATTGTTC
Source organism: bacterium (assembly GCA_024222485.1). Taxonomy (GTDB): domain Bacteria; phylum RUG730; class RUG730; order RUG730; family JAAEPJ01; genus JAAEPJ01. The sequence goes on from JAAEPJ010000390.1 coordinate 95,941, forward strand.
TGTTTAAGGACAGTTTCTTAAAGGATAAGACTTGTTCAGATATTTTAGATATGTTAAAATAATTTAAAGGGTAAGACCTAAAGGTTAGAGCCATCCGATAAGCTTAATCGTATGCTAAGTACGACTACCTTTGGGCTCTTTTATTTTTTGTATTGAGTTTAAAATAAGCTTTTTAGTTGCCTTGTTATTCTCTTGTAAAGGTTGTTGTAAATGCCAGAATTGAAGATTAAGATAGCCCCTTCCATAGGAAAAAATGTACTTGTGAAGCAAGAAGACTTTTCTCCAAAAAAATATAAAGATAAAAAATATTCACAATTTTATAGAAAGGTTTGGGATGTTACAAGAAATATTCCTCTAGGAGAAACACGGACCTATAAGTGGGTGTCAAAGAAAATAGGGAAACCAATGGCTTCAAGAGCAGTCGGGAATGCTTTGAATAAGAATCCCTATTTGATTGAGGTTCCTTGTCATCGTGTAGTCAAATCTACGGGAGAGGTTGGTGGTTTGGCTAAGGGCATTGAATTTAAAATCAAGCTTTTAGAAGCAGAAGGCGTTAAAATAAAAAAGGTGAATGGTCGCTATTATGTTTAGTTCTATTGGAAAGATTCATTTTGTGGGGATTGGTGGTTCAGGTATGAGTGGGATCGCTGAGGTCTTGATTAATCTTGGCTATATTGTGGTCGGATCTGATATTAAAGTAACAGGCATTGTAAAACATTTGCAAAGTTTAGGTGCTGAAATTTTTATTGGACATTCGGAAAAAAATGTCGCAGATGATGTTGCTTTAATGGTAACTTCAACAGCTATTTCTATGCAAAATCCTGAGGTTAGATTTGCAAGTTTAAAAAATATTCCGATTATCAGGCGTTCTGAGATGTTAGCAGAATTAATGCGCCTTAAGTATTCTATTTTAGTTGCTGGTACACATGGAAAGACGACAACGACTTCAATCATTTCTTGGTTAATGCATGAACTAAATATGGATCCAACAATTGTCATCGGTGGTTGTTTAAATGGTATTGGCAGTGGTGCTAAGCTGGGGAAAGGTAAGTTTTTTGTCGCAGAGGCTGATGAGAGTGATGGTTCTTTTCTTAAGTATAATCCAATTGTAGCCGTTTTAACTAATATTGATAATGATCATTTAGATTATTATGGTGATATGGATCAATTAAAACAGGCTTTTCAAAGCTTTATTGATAAAGTTCCTTTTTATGGGTTTAATGTTCTATGCAATGATGATAAAATAGTGAGAGAGTTGGCTGTTAAAACAAATCGTAAAACAATTACCTATGGCATTGATAACCCTAGCAGTTTAATGGCAGAGAATATAAAAGTTGAAGGTGGTTTTGTTACATTTAATGTTAAGTTTTCTGGCGAAATATTGGGTGAGGTTCAACTCCCTATCCCCGGTAGGCATAATATTTTGAATGCTTTAGCTGCGATGGCCGTTCTTTTGACTTTAAATGTTGATTTTAAGAAGATTACAGGTATTATTAAAGATTTTCAGGGTGTAGGGAGACGACTTGAGCTAAAAGGGCAAAAGGATGAAGTTTTTGTCGTTGATGATTATGGCCATCACCCTACAGAGATGTATATGACCTATCAAGCGGTCAAAGAGTTTTGGTGTGATTATGATAAATATGTAATTTTTCAGCCACATCGTTATTCTAGAACAAAAATTTTAGCTAAAGAATTTGCGGATGTGCTTTCTTGTATGGATCGAGTTTTGTTACTCCCTATCTATGCTGCTAGTGAAGAAAATAATGATAATATTTCAGTGGATACTATTCTCAAGCATATGTCAAATGCAGAGAATGTTAGTTGTTTTTCTGATGTTGAATCATTACAAGAGTATTTGCAAGCTAATATTAAAGGTAAGGCTGTGGTTCTGACTTTAGGAGCAGGCGATGTCTATAAGGTTGGTGAGGCGTTTTTAGATGTGTAAAATACTAGATAAAATTAATATTTTTTTTCATGATAATGGCATCATCTTTTGGGGATGAATAGTAGCCTTTTCTGATCGCAATAATTTTAAAGTTTAGTTTTTGATAAAGCTTTAAAGTTGGCATGTTGTTTTTTCTGACTTCAAGAAAGATGAAAGACACACCATTCTTTTTTAAAAAATTTTCCATATTTAAGATAAGTGTCGTAGCTATTCCTTGGCGACGACACTTGTTCTGAATCTCTAGACTTAAAATATCGGCAGATTCAAAGATATAGGAAAATTCTATTTCACCACCTAGTTTATTGAACCTGATTTTCTTACCCATTGTCCTACTTTTGGATCATTTTTTCGAGCATGTGCTATTTCTTTTTTTAATAATTCAACAGTTTTTTTATTGTTGTTTTTTTCAGCAAAGCTTAAGGCATCATAGCCATTGTTATCTAGAACCCAGATATTAGCATTAGCTTTAATAAGTTTTTTTACTAAAGCATAATTATTGTTTTTTGCCGCCATGATCAAGATCGTTTTGCCATCTCTATTTTTAAGGTTCAAGCGGAGATTTTTTAAATGTTTGGTTAAAAGCTTAATCATTTTTTCATTCTCTTGTTTGATAGCGACCATAAGAGCTGTACCTCCTAGATAGTCTTGGTTATCGGGGTTTACACCTTTTTTAAAAAAAAGTTTGGCAAGTTTATAGTTTTTTGTCTCTACTGCAAAGCGTAAAGCGTCAATACCATTTTCAGAAGTATCTTGAATATTCGCCCCTTTTTTTATTAAAAATTTTACCGTTTTTGTTTGACCAGCTTTCGTAGCCGCAAGAAGTGGTGTCATCCCATATTCGCCAGCTTGGTTAATATCTAAGTTTTGTGTTTTTATCAGATATTTCATTGTTTTTATATCTCCGCGACTTGATACGACTAAAAGTGCTGTTTGTAGTTTTTTAGTATCTGCAATATTATCAGGTTTTCTCAGCTCAGGTGCATTTTTTTCTATAACCATTTTTGCTTTTTTAGCCATTTTATGGTCAGATATAATATTTTTATTCTGCGATATATTTTTTGTTGGCGTTGGTGACTTCTCTGTATGAGTGGTTGCTGGAAGATGATCCTTTGGTTCTAGCTGAGTATTTGTTTCTAGGGTATCCATAATCTCTTTGTTTTTTTCTGCTGTGTCAGCAAATATATTCGTCATAGCCATCGTTAATATTATTCCGAAAGTCATAATTTTCAATATTAAAAATTTATTAATTCCCATGATAAATTTCCTCCCTAATTTTATAATTCATCATATATTATACTTTACAATATATCGCTACAATATATCACCTTTTTTTTAGCGCAACAAAAACAGCAAGGATCCCGACTATAATAAATGAAATTGCAACAGTTTTTAAAGATCTATTGTATGCACTAACTAAATACCAAGTAATGAAAAATTTGAGCCCATAACTAAAGATTGTTACGCCTAAAATAAGCCATGATAATTTTTTTTTGTATAAGAAAGTTAGGATAATAATCCAAATAAACCATGAGACTAAATTGATAAAGTTTTTTGCAGTCAGTAGATAAAAAAGACCAATAAATGGTTCAAAAATATAGCGTAAATTATTATGTACTTCTTCTCTTTTTTGTTCGATAACTTGTGTGCGGTAGTTTCCTTTTAAAGTATGGACTAAAGATTTTTGTTTTTCTTTAAAGGTCATTTCTTGCCAATGAGGAATTTTGACTGCAGTCCAAATTGTCGCTCTAAAAGCCCATCCATGCCAGTCTGTTGTTCCTATTTTTGGTAGGCGTGGATCATTTATGGATTTTTCTACATTTATATTGTTAGATGTTCGATGCCCCATATTCGCAATTTCATATGCATCAATAGGTTTTTTTTGTAACTTATCAAAGCTGGAATGTTCCCACCAAAGTGCTGCACAGATAACGCCATTCATTTCGTCTACCTTTTTATTTATTCTGTTAATATCATGGTTAAGAGCCCGTGCATCAATTTTTTTATCAATATTATAAATAAGATGATAATTATCTCGTCCTTTTAATTCTTCGCCAAGAATGATTACCGGATCTTCCGTAATAATTATGTTAGGGTGGAGAATATCATGTTCTGTTATGGCAAAAGCATCAAAGCCATTTGCTTTATGATAGGCAAGGGATCGCTCAAGCGAGGCCATTCCATCCCAAGAATAGTAGGTATGGGAATGATAATCTACTAGGATATTTTCTGGATTTTTGCTAACTAACTTATTTCCAGGATAGCGAATAAAAAGGATGAAAATTACCAAAAAACAGAAGAGGAGAAATGCTTTTAAAATGAGGATGGCTTTTTTATGTTTAATAGCAAGGATGACCCCAGCTAAAATAATCCAAATAAACCAACTGGTGATTTGTGGTTGATATGCTTGGAAATGAATAAAGTAGTCTGCAATATCAATAAAAGGAGAGAAAATAACATCAAGCCAAGATTTTTGAATGAAAAATTCTGTGGTAACTTTATTTGTGGTTAAATTATAAAGCTGATATTTTTGTCCTTGAATAAAATAACAGCTTAAAAGAAATAGTCCCAGCTGGATCATATTTTTTGCCTACCTTCGAAAGCTTTGAGAATAGTCATAGAATCAATATATTCTAGGTCAGAACCAACGGGCACTCCATGGGCAATGCGTGATATTTTTACCCCCAAAGGTTTAAGTATTTTGGCAAGATAGATAGACGTTGCCTCCCCTTCAACATTAGGGTTGGTTGCAACTATTATTTCGTTCACATCTTCATTAATACGGGTAAGCAAGGTTCTAATATTAAGGTCACCTGGAGAAATTCCATCTATGGGGGAAATGACTCCATTTAATACATGATATAATCCATGAAAATCATTGGTTTTTTCAATAGCAAAAATATCTGATGGTTGTTCTACAATGCAAATGATTGAGGTATCACGAGTTGTGGAAGTGCAAATTTCACAAGGATCAATCTCTGTAATCGCATGGCAAGTTGAGCAGTTTTTTATTTTTTGATTAACATCTATTAAAGTATACGCAAAATTATTTATGTCTGGTGTCTCCATTTTTAAAATATGCATGGCCACTCGTTCGGCCATACGCGGACCAATACCCGGTAAGGATTTTAGTATTTGAATAAGTTTATTAAGGGTTTCTGGATATTGCATGTATTTAATTTACTTTGTTATCAAAAAGATTATAGTTATCATTATTTTAAGATTCTACTCGTTAATCCTAAAAAGATAAATTAATTGGTCTAATATTATAATCTATTATTGAGAGTCCTTAGATTATTTAATGCGCGTAAGGAGTTATTGGTTATGTGATATATCCATTATTTAAACATATTCATCATATCAGCAGGGTTTAATCCTCCGGAGATGTTTTTTGATTCTTTTTCTATAACTTTTTTAATATCTTTATTCGCTATATTGATAGCTTTTAAAATAGCCCCTTCTGCTTTTGTTTTAATATTATTTGCACTTCTATTTTTTTCTGTTATTTTAACTAGGTTTTGAATAAACTCATCATTAAATTTTAATGAAATAAGATTTTGATTCCCATTCATTACTACGGAGACACCTTCACTTTCAATCTCAACCGTTTTTTTCTTAAGCATTTTTTGGGTATTTTTCATTTTTGAATACATATCTTTTGCTTGTTTCATCATCCCCATCATGTTCCCCGGTTTTTGCATTCCTTTCATTTTGAATTTCTCCTTATATTTTATTCTTTGGGTGGTAAAAGCTCACCATCAAAAAGTGCAATTATTTTTTTGATATTTGGTTCATTACTATTGATATCATCAAGTATATATCTAGGCTTTTTATTATCCTTAATATCTTCTTTATTGTCAAGATCCTTTGGTATGGGGATAGATTCCTCAATATCTCCTGAGAAGCCAAAATCATTTGGAGTCATTATTGGTGTTGCAAGAGCTGGAGTTGAAGAATTTTGCTCAATGGAATCATTTTTTGATGTGTCCGTTGTTTTTTTTTCAGAAATATTTGAGTTATTATCTGTAGGCGTCTCAATATTAGCATCTACTTTACATAAAATTGCAATTTCTTGACCTGTTACTTTCGTTACTGCTTGTTTCAGCATTTTGGAGTTTTTTGAAATACCATCAGCATAGAACTTAGAAGAAAAGGTTATAAGGATGGCATTATTGCGTAGTTCAAGTTTTTTGTATTGTTTTAAATAGGTTGCAACATACATTTTATGTGCGGAAACTTCTTTTATGACTTTCTCCCAGCTTTCTTCGATAGAGTTTAAAGGTGGGAGATTTGGTGTTGTTATTTTGTTGTGAGATTCAGGATTGTTTTTATTTTTTAGTTTAAGGTTTTCTGAATTAGTTTTTATTGAATCATCAAGTTTTTCTTGTGGAGGGGGTATTGGCTCTTTAATCGCCGAGTCTGTCATCTTTGTTGGAAGTGCTGATGTTTCTAGTGTATTGTTTTTTGTTTGAACTGGGGGGGGGTGTTCACTCTCAGCCGTAGACATAGGAGTGGCTATGTTATTAGGGGGTGTTGAGAAATTATCTGTTATTTCAATCTCTTCTAGTTTTTTTAATAATTCATAACTAGATAAGTATGGTTGCGATAGTTTCGTAAAGTATAGCTCGCATATTATTCGTGGATATTCTGTATATTTAATTTCATTAATGGCTGTATTGATTAGTTTGATATCTCGAGTTAGCTTAGCAAGCGTAAAAGTATTAGATTGGAGTGTATATTTTTCTAGATGTTCTGGGATGATATTTAAAATTTCAGAGAGAGACTTATCTACCTTAAGCATCATTAAAGATCTATAATGTTCGCGTAATTGTAGCATCATTTGGTTTAAATCAAAGCCATTGACTAAGAGGTTATCGATGAGCAGCATTAAATCTTTTGTCTTATTAGAGATAATATTATCTACGACTTTGAAAATAGTTTCTTCCGCAATAATTCCAAGAATAAATTCCGTCTCTTTTTTTGTGATATATTCCGGCGAGTAAGATATAATCTGGTCAAGCAAGCTCAAAGAGTCACGCATACTTCCGCCACTGGCTGTAGCAATTGAAAATAGTGCTTCTTGATCAAAAGTAATTTTTTCTTTCGTTAAAATAAATTTTAAACGATTAACTATATCTGAGATAGAGATTAATTTAAAGTTAAATTTCTGGCAACGAGAGAGAATTGTTTCAGGAATTTTATGAAGCTCTGTTGTTGCAAAGATAAAAATGACATGGGCGGGAGGTTCTTCTAGGGTTTTTAAAAGGGCATTAAAAGCAGCTTCTGTCAGCATATGTACTTCATCAATAATATAAATTTTATATTGGCAATTAGTCGGGGCAAATTTAACATTATCGCGTAAGTCTCTAATTTCATCTATTCCTCGATTAGATGCCCCATCAATTTCAAGGATATCAAGTGTTTTTTTATCTTTACAAATTGAGCATTCATTACACGGAGACTTCTCAATATCTTCAGCGAGACAATTAACAGTTTTTGCTAAGATTCTGGCGGCCGTAGTTTTTCCTACACCACGAGGGCCTGAGAATAAATATGCATGTGCAATATGCTGGGATTTAATTGCATTTTTGAGTGTTTGTGAAATATGTTGTTGCCCCACAATATCTTCAAAATTTTCTGGTCTATATTTTCGTGCGAGTACTAAGTAAGACATTTTTTTTACTCCGTTATGTTTTTTTATTATATTAACTTTAGCAAAAGGGGTAAAGGCTCAATCTAAAAAGGCAAAGAGAGTAAAATTAGTTTTCTTGTCAGGTGATGCCTTTAACTTAAGCTTTCATTTTCATCAAAACCTAGGATAATATTCATATTTTGGACCGCTTGTCCTGAAGCCCCTTTCAATAAATTATCTAGCCCCGAAATGAGGATTAGTTTATTTTCTAAAAGCTTAAATCCGATATCACAGAAATTTGTATTGGCAACAGTTCGTGCTTGTGGATAGATCTCATTTTTTAACAGGCGTATAAATTTTTCATTTTTATAATACTTGTCGTAAGTATTATTGATTTTTTCTTGTGTGAGTCCTTGTTTGGGGGTGCAATATATTGTCGAGATGATTCCTCGCGTAATGGGTAACAGGTGAGGAACCAATGTTAAATTTTTGATACCTAAAATCTCTAGAACCTCAGGTGTATGTCGATGTGTTCCGGGATTATAAGGCATAAAGTTTTCGTTTTGTTCATTATATAAATAGGGCATTGCCATTTTTTTGCCTGCACCTGAAACACCAGATTTTGCATCTACAATAATATTGTCAGTAATCAAGTTTTCTTTAATTAAAGGATAAAGTGGAAGGATGATGCTGGTGGCATAACATCCGGGATTTGCAATTAATTTCGCTTGTTTAATTGCGTAACGATGAAGCTCAGGAAGTCCATAAACGGCTGTTTTTAAGAGTTCGACTTGAGTATGTTTAACTTTATACCATTTTTCATAAACGGGGATATTTTTAATACGAAAGTCTGCCGATAAATCAATGACAATTTTATCTGAATCATAAGTTTCTTTGGCAAAATTCATGGAAGCTGCATGCGGCAAACAGAGAAAGACTATATTACAATTATTTTTTATTGTTTGCCAATTATATTTTTCAAAGCGAAGGTCATAGCAACCGAATAATTCCGGATGGAGTTCTTCAATTTTTTTACCCGCATTATTTTCAGAGGTTATTTTCGTTACTTCTACTTTTTTATGCTTTAGTAATATTTTTAGCAGTTCACGACCAGTGTAACCTGATCCGCCAATGATTGCAATTTTTTGCATTTTTTCCCCTTATGTCGATAAATACAGCTTGTCAGTCATTCCCATCAATAACAGGAAGAGTAATCTGAGTTTAATATCTGTAGCGAAAATAAATTTTAAAATATTTAAAAATTTTGGGTTAGTAATTTAAATTTTTTTTTTATGCTTATCAACATAAAATTCTTCTATTAATTTTTCTTTTAAATTAGCAAATTCTTTGTCATGTTCTGTTATCGTGCTTTCTTCTTTTGTAATTCTTTTTAGTTTAGCTTCTAAGATATCGAATTCTTTGATGATAAAGTCTACTGCTTCAGCAATAGGATCAGGCATTTTATCATGCTCGAGTACTTCAAGTGGGTCTTCGTATTTAACAATACGCCCCGGAATCCCGACGACTGTCGAGTTAGGCGGAACATCTTTGATAACGACTGAGCTTGCCCCAATCCTAACATTATTACCGACGGTTATTGCGCCAAGCACAGAGGCATTTGAGCCAACAACAACATTGTTGCAGAGAGTGGGGTGTCTTTTAATTTTTTTGAGGCTTGTACCTCCAAGAACAACTCCTTTGTAGATTAAACAATCATCTCCCACAACGGCAGTTTCGCCAATCACTACACCCATGCCATGATCAATAAAAACTCTGCGTCCAATTTTTGCCCCAGGATGGATTTCAATACCCGTAAAAAAACGGTTGGTATTAGAGATGATTCGTGCAAGAGAAAAAAACTTTAGTTTATAAAGAAAGTGGGCAATACGGTGATTCCAAATAGAATGTAAACCAGGGTAGCAAAGCAAGACTTCAATAAGAGTTTTTACTGAAGGATCTTTAGCAAAAACTGTTTGTATATCTTCAATTATATGCAATTTGATTCCTTTTATAGTTAAGTATAGTCGCTTATCTCTAAATTACTAGTCAATATTAAAACATATTTTTGGGGTTTCTTGAATAAAAAAATATTGGAACATGATTTTATTAGAGTGTTGAATATTAAGTAAATTTAATATTTGTAGCCATTATTCGATTCTAATCCAAGTTTGATAATAATCTGTTTTTAAAGGTTCAAAGAATAAGTGTTTTGTTTTTTTTGCGATTAAATAAACTGCCGATAATTTCATTAACATTGATATCTTGTTTTTTCATTTCATTAGCAAGTGCGAGTAATATCTTGGGATTTCTAAAATTCATTGTTCCAATACTAACAGCAGATGCGCCAGCGATTAAGAATTCTAGGACATCCTCGGTATTTGAGATGCCCCCCATTCCGATAATAGGAAGCTTTACTTGCTCGGCAACATCCACTAATAGCTTAAGAGCTAGTGGTTTAATGGCTGGTCCGGATAATCCAGCCACTTTATTTTTAAAGTAAAAATCTTTTGTTTTTATATCAATTTTCGTGCCAAGAAAAGTATTAACCATAGATAAGATATCTGCACCAGCGGTTTCAGTTATTTTTGCTGTTTCAATGATATTAGAGAAATTAGGGGAGATTTTAACAATGATGGGTTTTTTTGTTTGAGATTTAGCTTGTGTAATAAGTTGTTCAATTAAAATAGGGTTAGAGCCAATGGCCAGACAGCCTTTTTTAACATTCGGGCAGGAAATATTTAGCTCAAAAGCATCAATGCGACTATATTGATCAAGCTCAGCAATCACTTGAATATATTCACTGATATCATTCCCACCAACACTGACAAACATTTTGACATTTTTGATTTTTTCCCAAGGCAATATGATATTTTTTTTAAATGCTTTTAAGCCGGGATTTTGCAGTCCAATTGAGTTGAGTAGCCCTGCAGGAGTTTCTAAAATTCTTGGGAGAGGGTTGCCAAGTCTGGGATGTAAGGTGATCGTTTTTGTTGTGACGGCACCGAGTTCCTCAATATTAATGATATCTTTAATCTCAAAGCCATAGCCAAAAGTTCCAGAGGCAGCTATTAAGGGGTTTTGAAGTTCAATGTTGCCAAGCTTAGTTTTTAAGTCCATATTATATCCTTGAGGTTAAAAACAGGTCCATTTGTACAAACACATTTAAAATCAAATTGATCATTTTTTTTTATTTTTACTTTTACCACACAGCCATTGCAAATGCCAAGACCACAGCCCATATATTCTTCGAGTGAAGCATAGATATCATAATTTTGGATGCCGATTAATTCGGATTTTTTTTGCCAGGCGCGGGTCATTGGTTCCGGTCCACAGATAAAAATGATACTATTATTAAGATCGTGAAAATTAAAATGTTCAGTGACAAAGCCTTTTTTCCCTTTTGATCCGTCATTTGTTGTAATAATAACTTCACCTTTTAAGTCTTGTAACTCTGGTTCGCAAAAGATATCCGTACAACGGCTAAAGCCGATTAATAAGGTATAGTTAATATTTTTTTTCTCTAAAACTTTTGCTAAGTAATGAACAGATGCAATCCCTGTTCCGCCACCAACGATTAAGACTTTTTGGTTGTTTTTGATCTTATGGATTGGATAAAAATTGCCAAGGGGTCCAATGATGCTAATCGTGTCTCCCTTTTTGCGAGTACTCAACGCCTGAGTTCCTGCTCCTATTTTTTTATATGTTATTGTAAAAGAATAGGGATCGGTATCAAAGATACTAAAGGGGCGTCTAATAAGGGGATCGAGAGTGGTTGATGTTTCCACTTGCACAAATTGTGCCGGTTGGAAGTCTTGATCTGCATTCAGCCATTCAACCTGCATAGATAAATTATTAGGGGTTAGCTCTTTATGGGCTAATATTCGACAGTTCCTTAATTGTTTTGTCATGTGTTTCCTTTTTAAAAGACAGAAAATAGAATCTCTTTATAATATAATTTTATTCAAAGAATTAAAAATTTGTTGTTCATCTTTAAAATTTTTTTCAATAAAAACGGTAGATTTACCAAGTTTTAGGAGTGTTGTATAAATATCAAGTAAAAGTTTTTTATCATTAGGTTTTAAGTGCCAAGCTTGGAAATATGATCGTAGCGCTTCTGTATATTTCTTTTGTTTATAGTAAATATCTCCTTTAAGTTCTGGCATATTCGTAAGTTCAAGGGCTTTTTTATCATTAGCGACTTTAAAATAAAGGCTGGCAAGGTTGTTTTTATAATGCTGAATATTTGTTTTCATTAAAATGTTTTGATAGTGTGAGATCGCTTTTTCATACTGTAGATTTTCTGTGTAAATCTCTGCTAGCTTATGGTTGATAAAAACATTGTGAGGGTCCAGCGCATAGGCCTTTTCATACATGGAAAAGACTTGTTCTTTTACCCCTAACCTTTCAAAGGCAATGGCCAGTCTTGTATAAGTTCCTGTATTGAAATTATGTTCTATCACTGCTTCTTTTAAAATTTTGATGGCTTTATATTGTGTTTTTTTAACGGTATAAGTATCCGCAATTTTATTATAAATTACTGGTTTTATTTTTTTATTTTTAGTGGATTTAAGAGCTTTTTGGAAATATTTACGCGCTTTCTGATAGTTTTGTTCATTTACGAGGATGTCACCCATTAAAATAGCACTTTCTAAGTAGAGGTAATGATTATCAAGATTCGTTTTTAGCAAGGTTTTTGCTTGGGCGTATTTACCTAAGAAAATAAGGTTATTAATTTTTTGTAAGGATATCTTGGTCGTTGAGGTTGCTAAAAAACTAAGGGAAAGAATAATGATAAAAAGAAAAGTAAGGTTTTTTTTCATAAAAGAGAAGTCTCCCCATTGATATTTATTTTTATAGCACTTCCTCTTGAGCAAGTAAAGAAATATTCAAAATTATTATCTAAAAAAGCAATTATACTGTACCCCATTAAGAAATTTATAAAAAGTGAGAATATTAATATAATAAAATCACTTAAATTAATGGAGATCCTTTTAAAAAAATGAAAAATAATTACTCCTCTCAAGACAAATTTAATATTGTGCTAGAAGCACTTAGTGGTAAAATTGAAATTTCTAAACTATGTTATAAGTATAACATCTCTCAGTCTCAGTTTTATCGATGGAAAGA
>JAAEPJ010000391.1 GCA_024222485.1 bacterium
CACTTTCTTATAAAGTACGCCTTTGCATGGAATAAAACGATACTGTTTCCTCTAAAACGCTGTAAACATACATATTTCAACATTTCTGTCTATGGTAACAGCCTAGAACTTCTTTGATCGAGGGTTTCTTATAGTTCTCCGTGAAACTTAGTGAAGACTAGGCCCCGCAATAAGAGTTCACCTAAATATCTTATAAAGTACGCCTTTCGCATGGAATAAAACGATTCTGTTTGCTCTAAAACGTTGTAAACAAACGTATTACAACAGTTCTGTCCATGGCAACAGCCTAGAACTTTTTACACCGAGGGTTTCTTATAGTTCCCCATGAAACTTAGTGCAAACTTAGCCCTGCAATAAGAGTTCAACTCAATTTCTAATTAAGTACGCCTTTCGCATGGAGAAAACGATTATGTTTGCTCTAAAACGTTGTAAACGAACATATTACAACGGTTTTGTCCAAGGGAACAGCGTAAAACATTTACAATAAGGGTTTCTTATAGTTCCCCATGAAACTTAGTAAAAAATTAGTTCTGCAATAAGAGTCCACCTCAACTTCTTATAAAGTACGCCTTTCGCATGGAATAGAGAGATTCAGTTTACTCTAAAAC
>JAAEPJ010000392.1 GCA_024222485.1 bacterium
CCGACAAGGAACTGATCAAGCGGTACAACGTACTTCAAAAAGAGATAGATGGTGACGACGCCTCCCGGGTCAAGAGAAACGGATCTGCGTCTGTGGTCGCTCCCCTGATTGACATCATGGAAAACATCAGGAACGTCTCAACAAACAGATCCAGCGTGCTGCAGGCGAAGGCAAGAGCCCTTGCGGGGCGTGGAATCTCCGTCCAAAGCCAGAAGACCGAAGTCGTTGGCAGCCGGTCTTCCACTCCCCGCTCAACTCAGCGGCAAGGGAAGCCCTCGTCAGGAAAGACCATTCCCGTCCAGGAGCAGGTCACCTTTGTCTCCACCACCATCATCTGCGACCTCTGCCATGACAAGGTGCATGGAGAGACCAGGAACTGCCTGCTCCTCGAGAACTACATGGGGAAGCACCAGCAGCTTCCTAACCACATCTGCCCCCTCCACTTGGGAAGAAAGGACGATAAGTGTGCAGGAGGAAAGTGCGGTGGATACTTCGACAAGAGGACCGGCCAGCACAAGAGTGGCCTCTGTCTCTCCAAGGTTCCGGCGGTCAACTTCCGAGTCTGTGGATGTGCTGACTGCGAGCCCCGAGCCCTCGCCAACCTGAGGAAGCAGAAGTCCATCCAGAGCAAGGAGCCAAAGCAGCCAAAGAAAACCGAAGCAGTCCCAAAGCTCTGGCCAGCCCCGGGAGTCGCGAAGAAAGGAACCTACCAGGACAAAGGAAATGCCAAGAAGGTGGAAGTCAGGATGATAGGACTGGAAGTGCACCAGACCAGTGTGGAGTCCAACTACTGCACAGTAAACGGGGCTCCCCTGGGCCAGACACTGTGCCCCGCGGAGGTGCTGTCCATCCCGAACTCCTCCGGACAGCTTCTGGAGGTGCTCGTGATGTATGATTCGCATTCGCAGTGCACCTTCTTCGACCCAGCACTGGTAGAGCACTGCACCAACGTCCGAACCACCGGTCCCGACACGGTCGCCATAAAGACATTCTCGGGCGACAGCGAGTCCCTCCACCGAACCATAGGCGAGCTCAGTCTTCCTGTGGCCGGTGGGCTCCCCATCAAGATAGAGGGGCTAGTGGTGGAAGCTCAGCAGAAGGCGTACAAAAATCCTCCGGTCCTTCCCTCCGTGCTCGACACGATGAGGAAGAATGGAATCCTGGCCAAGGAGCCCTCACCGGGAGTTCGCTACCCTGCGATCCTACTCGGGGCGGATGTGAGGACTTCAGTGTTCCCTGTGACTGTCTTCGAGCTCGAGGGCCAGGAAGCCGTGTCATTCGACGGCCTCTCCGTCCTGAAGTCGAAGCTGTCGTCCCTGTACATCCTCACTGGCGCCCTCAAGCACCAGGAACCTGCCAACTCTGTCAAGGAGATGAGCGTGCCCACCGAGGTCAATCAGCACTGCGTTGTCGCCGAAGTTCCCGAAGTGAGTGGCGAGGAGCCTGTACACGGAGATCTGCATGTGGAAGCCAATAAGAATTGCGTAATCACCGAGACGCCAGCAGCAATTACGAAAAAATCTGCACTTCCTGAGCTCAGCCCCGCCGCCCTCGCAGCCGTCGGCGCCAGAGCTGACCTGAACCGAGACCTGAACCGA
>JAAEPJ010000393.1 GCA_024222485.1 bacterium
CCTGCTTGTAGAGCGGACAGATACTTTTCTAAGCTTTTGACCTAAGTTCCCCGAAGGGAACCTTGAAGCCCCTTTAGCCAATCAAAATCCATGTTGGTAAAATCACTGAAGCGGTAAGTCCTATAGGTTTGTACTAGCGAAAGACGCACATTAAGATCCTGCGTCCATCAGGTCGAATTTCGTTTTTGAAATTGGCGCGGTAAGACCCGTACACGCAATCTCCTTTCCTTTGTTATTTAACTCTCACACTGCGTTGGTAAATACCTTCAAGTTCACGAGGCGCGTTATCCATATCGAATTAACGACATAAACAAATCGAACAAAGGGAAGAAACAGATTTGTCAAATAGTCTAAGCAACAAAGAAGGGAAATTTTTAGAACCTTAGTGTAGCAGTTGCAAAAGACAGAAAGCAACTAGCTTGAAGTTAAGTAAAGAATATTTTATATCTTACTTTTGTTGTTGTAAGCTATATGGGCCTATTAAGGCCACACTGAGAGGCCTGAAATCTTCTCACTCTTTGTCGAAGCATCCATTCTATAGGTGATAGTTACTTATTTGTAGTTTTATCAGAATATCATGTTTTCTGTTTAGATGGTCCTTTATCAGTCTTATGTGTATGGGTTTGTGTTAGGGATATTTATCCTACTTTTAGTGTGATATTACAGTGATATTATTTATTAAATGAAGTTTTATTTGCATAAATTTACTGCTCCTAATTTTGTAACGTTAAAGCTAAAGGAAAGCAGCGAAAATCAACTAATTTGATGTCCATTAAATTTTACTAGGGCGTGGTCCAGTCCCTGTTAGATTTTTTGGGTGTGGTCAGAAAAAATTATCCACAGAATACCCAATCTTTGAACTCACGGAACGCCACTGCAGCCGGGTGTTGACATGGGATTTTCAACTCTAATTTTAGTTTAACATTCAAGTTTCGAGATTCATATACTTTAAGATCATCAGTTGGTATATGACATAGGAAATTTCTC
>JAAEPJ010000394.1 GCA_024222485.1 bacterium
AGTGAGTGCTGAAAGTGGTTTTATTCCATGCGAAAGGCGTACTTTATGAGAAATTGAGGTGAACTCTTATTGCGGGAATAGTTTTCAGTAAGTTTCATGGGGAACTATAAGAAACCCTCGGCGTAATAAGTTCTAGGCTGTTCCAATGGACAAAACTGTTCTAATACGTATGTTTACAACGTTTTAGAGCTAACAGAATCGTTTTATTCCATGCAAAAGACGTACTTTATGAGAAATTGAGGTGAACTCTTATTGCGGGGCTAAGTTTTCTCTGGGAACTATAAGAAACCCTCGGTTTAATAAGTTCTAAGCTGTTCCCATGGACAAAACTATTGTAATACGTATGTTTACAACATTTAAGAGCTATAGGAATCGTTTTATTCCATGCTTTAGGCATATTTATAAGATATTGAGGTGAACTCCTATTGCGGTGCTAAGTTTTCACTAGGTTTCATGGGGATCTAAAAGAAACTCTCGGTGTAATAAGTTCTAGGCTGTCTCCATGGACTAATGTGTTGTAATACGTATGTTTACAACGTTTAAGAGCTAACGGAATCGTTTTTTTCCATGCGAAAGGCGTACTTTATAAAAAATTGAGGTGAACTCTTTTTGCTTGGCTAATTTTTAACTAAGTTTC
>JAAEPJ010000395.1 GCA_024222485.1 bacterium
ACTAACCATGACTTTATTGCAGGAACTAAGAAACTCCAACTATAGCAATAATAGCACGGGGATAGCAGATCTCGTCTCGGAACTGATGGTTGTATTTCCATAGACACATGATCGTGGAGACTCTGTTTTGATATTTCAATTTCATCTCATTCTATATCAATGCATATCCTAAAAGGATAAGGAAGGCAAGCATCTTGTTAATACTTTTTACAGTTTACTTTGCCTACGGCCATACCACCCTGAGTATACCAGTTTTCGGCAGATCACTGAAGTCAAGCAGGTTCGGGCCATGTCAGTACTTGGATGGGTGACTGCCTAGGAACACATGGTGTTGTAGGCTTTATTTTTTAATTTTCTATGCTATCTCTTTTCATCGACAAATGGTTATCTGCTAGAATAAACAAACTAACCATGACTTTATTGCAGGAACTAAGAAACTCCAACTACAGCAATACTAGGTTGGGGTAAGCAGATCTCGTCTCGGAACTGATACTTGTATTTCCATAGACACATGATCGTTGAGAATCTGTTTTGATATTTCGATTTTATCTCATTCTATATTAATGCATGTCCTAAAAGGATACGGAAGGCAAGCATCTTGTTAATACTTTTTATAGTTTACTATGCCTACGGCCATACCACCCTGAGTATACCAGTTCTCGTCTGATCACTGAAGTCAAGCAGG
>JAAEPJ010000396.1 GCA_024222485.1 bacterium
CTAAGATCACAGCCATTACATATAATAAGCTTAGGATCTAGTGGAACAGGTAAAACGTATTTACAAGAGAAAATAAGTGAATTAATCCCAGAAGAGCAGAAACTAGAAATCACAACCTTATCAGAAAATGCCCTATATTACTTCGAAAGAACAGAACTAAAAAATAAACTAGTCTTGATCGAAGACTTAGATGGAGCAAATGACGATAAGGTTTTATATGCAATAAGAGAATTAATGAGCAAGAAGAGGATAAGTAAAACCATTCCAATAAAAGATAACCAAGGAAACTTAAAAACAATAACCTTACAAGTAGAAGGACCTATAAGTTTAGCGGGAACAACAACAAGAGAGAAGTTGTATGAAGATAATGCAAATAGAAGCATTTTAATTTACTTAGATAACTCTAAAAAGCATAAAGAATCAATAATGGATTATCAAAGAGCTTTATCAGCAGGACAAATAAATCAAAGCAAAGAGACTGAAATCAAGGAATTTATTAAAGACATTCAATCTGTACTAAAATCAATAAAAGTTATAAACCCATATGCAAATCAATTAAAAATCCCTGAAACAGATTTTAAACCGCTAAGAACAAATGCTCATTACTTGAATTTTATAGAGGTTATTACATTTTATAAGCAATATCAAAGAAAAATAAAGATAAACGAAAATGGAGAAAAATATATAGAAACGACATTAGAGGATATAAAAGAAGCAAACGAATTATTAAAAGAAGTGTTATTAGCAAAAAGTGATGAGTTAACAAAAGCAAGTAGAAACTTCTTGGAGATGATAAAACACTATTTAAAAACAAAAGATAAAATAAGCTTTTATAGTAAAGAGTTGAGGCAAGAATATAGGATAAAACCAACAACCTTAAAAAGGTATTTAAGGGATCTAAATTCCTATGGATACATAAAAATAGTAAGTGGAAATAGTGCTAAAGGATATGAATATGAGTTATCAGAACCAGGAGATTATGATAAATTAGAAGATAGGGTAATGAATTCATTAGAAAAAGGCATATTAAACATAACAAAAGAGTGGGCCACTGGTTCACTAGTGGCCCACCAATAAAAATGGCCCACATAATCAATGATATTAGCTCAAGAATGGATAAAATTAGCAGTGGTCCATGTGGTCCTCGAAATGCACGGGTGGCACTTTTAAAAAAAAGAAATTATGATAGAAAAATTAACAAAAGAAGAAAAGAATATAAAAATGCGTAGTTCATCGGCCATGTATAGAATAATGCATAAAATATTACTTCGTAAATCAAAGATATTCCAAGATAAAGAACATCTATGGTTAATGGTATTAGATAGTGCGTTAAATATCAAAAGTTTAGATGTAATAAGTATAGGAACAGTAAATGAAACTTTAGGAAATCCAATGGAAATTTATAGTATTGCTATGAAAAAGAGGGCTGTTTATATATCGCTAATTCATAATCACCCAAGTGGAGAGTTACTTCCATCAAAAAGCGATATAGATCTAACAAATCAAGTGATCCAAGTTGGGAAAATGCATTCGATACCTTTAATAGATAAACTTATAATAGGCCAAAATGGATATTTTAGTTTTAAAGATACGGGTCTGTTATTGGAATTAGAAATGAGTTTAAAATATATACCTCATTACAAGTTTTGGGAAAAAATAACAGAAATATTATCAAATGAAGAATATTTAAATAAATCAAAAAGATTTATAAATGTATGAAATTCATGAGAAACTAATAGAAGAGATGCAGGAATATCTAACAAGATTGGGTTATTCATCAGAAACAATAAAAAGCTACATAAAAAACCTGAAATATTTTTTCAACTGGATAATAAAAGAAAATATAGAAAAGGTAAATCAATCAACGATCGATCAATATCTCAAATGTTTACACAAAAAACCAATAACAAGTAAAACCATACAGACCAAATACAATATAATAAGACACTACAATAGATATTTAGAAAAGACTAAAAATGAAAAGATAATAACCAAACCATTAGAATTACAAGATATAGATCTTCCAAAGAAAGCAGAAATACTAACCATAAAAGAAATCAAAAAACTATATGCTGTAATAGAAGAAACAATAATCGGCTTAAGAGATAAAGCTTTACTATCTTTATATTACGGATGTGGTTTAAGAAATAAAGAAGGGACAAAAGTAAAAATAGAAGATATAGATTATAAAAGAAGCATATTAGAAATTAAACCAGGAAAAAATTATCAAAATAGATTTATTCCTTTAAGTATAAAAGTAAAGGAAGATCTTTATAGATATCAAACTCAAAGTAGACCATACATAACAAATACGAAGACAAATATATTTTTACTTAATAATCAAGGAAATCCAATAACTCCAGTAACAAACCGAAGAATATTTAATAAATTATTGGAAAAATCAGATATACAAAAGCCTATAACTTTACATATGTTAAGACATAGTTTAGGAACTCATTTATTGAAACAAGGGATGCAATTAGAACAAATAAGCCAATTATTGGGACATAAAAGCTTAGATACAACTCAGATTTATGCTCAAATTAAAAATCATGAATGAACTGAAAATTTATTTAGAAAAAAAACGTTTTACAGAAAAGACAATCAAAGAGGTCGAAAGAACAATAAGAAACTATACAGATTGGTTATTAAGTAAAAATTTAACAATAGAAGAAGCAAAATATCAAGATATTTTAAACTACGTAGGTTATCTCCAAAGTCTGAAATATAAAAAAGTTAGCATAAATATAATACTAAAACATCTAGAGCACTACTATAAATACAAAGATCTAGACAATCCAGCTTTAGGACTTAGATTGATAGGAATAACATATAATAAACCAAATTTATTTTCAAATGAAGATTTAGATAAGATATATGACATATATAAATCAAAAGAAATAGGTACTTATAGAGAAACAGATAAATTAATATTAGGTCTAATAATTTATCAAGCATTGGATATTCAAAGTATACTTAATTTAAAAACTACAGATATAAATCTAGAAAAGGGAGAAATAATAGCCAATCCAAAAACAAGAAGAGGGCAAAGCAGAATAATAAAATTAGAACCTCATCAAATCTTGCCATTGAATTATTACATCGAAAAGATACATAAATCTTATAAAAATAATCTTTTTACAGATAAAGAGAGGACATTAATAAATCAGCTTCAGTATATAACCAAAAGATTAAAAAATCAGTTAAAAGAGAATGATATAAACCTAAAAAGCCTAAACCAACTAAGGCAAAGTAGATATGCCATCTGGTACAAACAACATGGAATAAGAAAAGCCCAATATCTAGGAGGCTTTAAAAGTGCGTATACAATTCAGAAATATGCCAATTTAGACATAGAAGATCTAAAAAGTGCGATAGAAAAATTTCATCCACTGGGCTGAAATCGCTATATTGTTTTGGTGATTAGGAGTAAATAGTATGAAAACATAGGAGATCCCTTTAAGGATACTAGTGGGCCTAGTATGAATATTTTGATCAAGCTAAGCACCATCGTAGCCCTGATCATAGCGCCGCATATTGCTAAAAAATCTAAGATTAAAAATATTAAAGCCAATAATACTGAGATAAATTATTATAATGAAAAATAGTAGTTTATATAATATTGTGAGTTGAAATCTATGAATTATTAAAATAAAATATTATATTTGTATTAACTTAAAATCTAAAAATATAAATAATGAAAAAAGATATAATCAAAATCTTTTCTGTAGTTATGGTCATTTTTATTATATCTTGTGGTGATAATAAAAAGCCAAAAACTTATTCAGATAATCTGGATTATACTGAACAAGTAGAAAACAAAGGAATCAAAAGTCCAAGAACTGCTTTAGATTCACAATCTCAAGCTCCGAATCCTTCGCAAATTTCTCCAATAACAACAGATTCTCCGACACCAACAACAATTGCTCAATCAAATGACAACAATTTGTTAGAAAGGCAGAATTCAGGAAAAATAAATTCTAGGACAGATTGTAACAAATTTATATCCTCAAGAAAATATAACGATGTCATAAGTAATGAACTTCAATTTAAGGTAGTTGATTTAAATCAAAAATTAAAACAAGAATATGAGCCTCTTAAAAATAAGTTTGTAGACTCTATAAAAGATTCTTTAGACTCTATAAAAGATGCTAGAATAAAAAAATTTATGTGTAAAATGTTTAATGATGCTAGAATAAAAAAACTTAGGGATAATAAGGATGAAGAAATGTTTAAGTTGAGTAAAAACCCTTTCGAAGTTTCAAAAGGATTCTCGAGAATCCTTTATGTACTAGATGGTTTTCTTGAATCAATACTCAAAAATAAACCTAAAGATATTAACACTAATGAAATTTCTAACAAATTAAAAAAATATAGAGATGAATATCTGAATATTTTAGAAGGATCATACAAACATCTTTTGACAGCTCTTTTGGTTTCTTATGAATATAGAACAGATGGAGTATATGTCCACCAAAATCACCAAAATCACCACAAGGTATTTTTTTCAATTTTAAATCAAGTTATTGAGAAAACTTATAATTCAAGAGATAAAGAATTTTATATATCAACTATTGATTTTTTTGGTTGGACTCGTAAAGGCTTTGGTTATGGAGAGTCAATTATTGCAACTTTAGATTACGGTAAAACTTTCCATATACTTAAAAAGGATATAGATTATAGAGTTAAAAATTATAATTCCAAAAAACATAAAAATCATGTTGAAATAGAATTATTAAGCAGAAAATATCATGATTGCAAAGAGTTGAATTGGTGGGAAACGTAAAATGTAACATTTTAAATTAAATCAAAGTTTGCAATAAATATTAATCAGATTTTTTTGGTTTCCAAACTAAAAATTGAATATTTTAATATTTGTAAAGATATTTAATCCTAGTATAGATTGACAAAATTTTCTTCAAATGAAAACAAAATCATCATTTATAAGTTAAAGAAAACAAACAGCTAATACATTAAAAAAGATCTATGCAAGCCTAAAAACATCGATTTTCACTCATGACTTGTCCTGAAATAGGTTGACACAAAATCAACAAAAAATGGACAAAAAAACTAAAGAAAGAAAAATATTTAGTAGATCAGATCAACTAGATATAATACAAGAATACTTAGTGTTTGTAAGCAAACAAAACTATAGTTAAAAGTTACAATTTAAATTCATGTATATATCACAAAAGAAGTAGTCAGCTTATAAAAACACAAAATATACCAAAAACATACCTATCGAATAATAAGTCAATTCCTTATCC
>JAAEPJ010000397.1 GCA_024222485.1 bacterium
CAATTAGAATTGATTACGTGTTATTCAATCAATCTAGTAAACTGACGTCACAAACGAGATTCAGTACACAGATTTGAAATATCTTTCCCATAATGCTAATCTTCACTTATTATCACTGTAACGAATTTGAGAGTAAAAAAGGTTATTTGATGTTGTGTTCTTAGATGATGAATGAAGTTATGAAATACAAACATGAAGCTTTTGGAAGAGGAAATCATTTGGATGCAAAACAGACAGGTAAGGATATTTACTACATTCTAATAAATTTGAAACTTCTTGTCTCATTGCTCTAACTAGACTATCCTCCTGTGTTGATGCTATAATTAGAAGCCTTCTAGCTGTAGTTTCACTTAAAGACAAAGGTCTAGGGTCAAACGTCAAACGTAATGACTATCTAGCCTTGTATATAGAATAGCCTAGACCCTCTTACATTATTGAATGCAGATTGTTATGCATTTTACCAGATGAAATAAGATTAATATTTTTCATCAGGTTTGAAAAACCTAAAGTGTGTTTTGATAGAGTTCATTTCGTGTGAATTATTTCTATTTGGCTCCCCCTCTCTCCTATAACAATGTTGAATTTTTTCGAGTGAAAGAAGTGCTTTGACCAGCAACAAATTCAAGCTGCAGTCTAAGATTGATTCTTCATCCAACAACATTGTTCTTGGAGGGCAGGGAGGCGAAATTGGATGAGTAAAGTTTTTAATGTCAAACTTTGAAGAAGAACGGGGAGATGTTTTGTTTTAGCTCCAATTATATAATGCATTAAATAGCATATTAATGAATGCTTTAGTTTGAAAGTAACCTCTTCAAAAAGCGTGGATTATTTATAGAGAATGAAAAAAATCTTAACCAACTACGGCCTTAGATAGAAACACTGGTTGCCAAAGGATTTGTGTATATTTCCTCCTTTA
>JAAEPJ010000398.1 GCA_024222485.1 bacterium
CTAAAGAAGACTAACCTCCCCGGACTCTAGCGAAATTTCAGAAAGTTTTTAGCCGATTATCAACTTTGAGACATCTGCATAAATTATGAGGGACTTCATATGACCCCACACAGTAGAAGTCACGCGGCTGCAGTGTCACAGACAAAATGTAGGGAAAAAGAATCTTGTCTTGCCCAGGCTAATCTGATACTATACTTGCCCGCATTGCGGGCGTCAAGCACAGCTAGTCTACTTATATTGAAAAAGATATTTTTCAAGCCGAAAATTTATAAAGGCCTTCCAAAAAATCAATTAAGAAATGCAAGTGAATGGAAAAGAAGTACAATCTATATAAAGCACAGCTGCAGTTCCTTATGTTATTAAGCAGGTAGATGAATGAGATCATTACCGAAATGCCGAAGAGCCAGGGGATTCTCTTCCGTTTCTTATGCTAAGCCTCAATATGTATAATAATAGATTTAAGAACGAATAATAAGAATGAAGCAATAATATGATGTTAAGAGAGTACTAAAAGATTGAAGCAAGAATAATATGATTGGTGATTTATATATATATATATATCATCGCTTAAGTGTCTTATCATGCGTATTCAGGTCGTAATTGTTTGGCATAAAAACAGAGCAGAATATATGGGCTCTCCAGAAATTCAATCATGATATCTTTCATCTACCGATTAAGCGAGTTCTTCACGGTATACGATATTGTTTGTGAGGCTTCCTTGCGATGAAAAAACCTTGAGGCCATTGAACGACTGGGATCTCGACATTCCCACATAGAGCTGTCCATGACTGAAAACTGGTTGGGGAAGGTAAACACCAACATCACCCAACAACTGGCCTTGTGCCTTGTTAACCATAAAACCGGCAAAGAACTGTGTCTTCAACGTAAAATTTAAAATAATAAAGAAAAAAAGAAATAATGTATACTATTTGGATATTCGAAATGTGTTCCAGCGAGCTTTGTGGAAAACTCGGTTGAATCTTTACTATATTTTATGAAGGCTACATTTTACAATAAAACACATTACACAAATGGTGTTTATGGTGTAATGGTTAGGACGCTGAACTTTGAATCCAATGATCAGAGTTCGAATACCGGTAACACCTTTGATCTATAAAAATGTAGGTGGTTCCTTTTATCCTTATTACATTTTATGGAGATTAAATTGTAAATTAAAAGACACAGTGTATAACCGGTCTTATGGTGTAGCTAATGGTTAGCACTCTGAACTTTGAATCCAGCTACCCGAGTTCGAATCCCTGTAGCATCAATTTATTTATAAAAATGTAGGTGGTTTCTTTATTTTTTTCTTATATTTTATGAAGATGAAATTGTACAGTGAAATTCAAAGTTATTAACCAGTCTTATGGTGCAATGATTAAAAATTTTATGTGGAAATTCACGAATACAAACGACTGAGAGAAAATTAAATTCA
>JAAEPJ010000399.1 GCA_024222485.1 bacterium
GTACTGCAGGGATACCAACAGTACTGTGGAGGGTCTTCAGTACTGCAGGGATACCATCAGTACTGTGGAGGGTCTTCAGTACTGCAGGGATACCATCAGTACAGAGGAGGGTGTTCAGTACTGCAGGGATACCATCAGTACAGAGGAGGGTCTTCAGTACTGCAGGGATACCATCAGTACAGAGGAGGGTGTTCAGTACTGCAGGGATACCATCAGTTCTGTGGAGGGTCTTCAGTACTGCAGGGATATCATCAGTACTGTGGAGGGTCTTAAGTACTGCAGGGATACCAACAGTACTGAGGAGGGTCTTCAGTACTGCAGGGATACCATCAGTACTGTGGAGGAGGTTCAGTACTTCAGGGATACAATCAGTACTGTGGAGGGTATTTCGGACTGTGAAGGGAATACCATTAGTAAATTGGACGGTATTCAGTTCTGCAGGGATACCAGCAGTACAGAGAAGGGTGTTCAGTACTGCAGGGATACCATCAGTACAGAGGAGGGTGTTCGGTACTGCAGAGATACCATCAGTACTGTGAAGGGTATGTCGGACTGTGAAGGGAATACCGTTAGTAAATTGGACCGTATTCAGTACTGCAGGGATAAGATCAGAACAGCGGCGGGTAGGCAGAGCGGGTAGAACACCATCCGCCCCGCCGCGGGAAAACAGTACTGCAGCCACACCACCAGTCCACACGACA
>JAAEPJ010000400.1 GCA_024222485.1 bacterium
CCTTTCATGGCAAGACGGCAAGTAATATTTTTATGAAGCAAGCTATATTGCATTACTTGTGAACTTTCTTATGCATAAAAGGCATCAGAGAACACCCCTATTTGTATTGTTTGCATCACTGAATTTCCTTCCAAAGCTTTTGGCAGTTATAAAGACTTATCATGGTGCAAGTATGACATGCCTTTTTTCTACATTGCAAATTCCGGCAAATTCACCTCGATAATCTTGCTGATAGCAAATATGTTTTTGCCGCTTAGTATTTTGTGAATTGATAGAGAACGAGCCCAGTTTTGATATCTTATTATTATTCAGCTTATTGACTTACTTTTGCAATTTTTTTTACTATTTCCATTAAAAGAAAAACCCAACTTATTCCTATTTTTTTGTGAACCACTTAGTCTTCAAATAAAATTTTCGAGCTTCTCACCAAGCTTAAGATTTTCAATAAAAACTTGTCATGTCTAACTTTATTTTACATTTAAGCTCCAAATAAAGTTTCTGCACTAATTTCTCAACAAGTTGATGTGTGATTCAGCTCATCTGGGGAGATAAGCGAGAGACAGATTGGAAATTTATTTCTGTGCCTTACTATGAAAATGATTTAATTTAGGCCTAAAATTTGAAACGTTTCCATATTTAATGGAGGGCAGAGTAGGCTAGAATCTAGGTGCTGTCAATATGATAATCATAATAATATGAAACAAACGCCACCTTCTAAACTAAAAAAATATTGAACTATA
>JAAEPJ010000401.1 GCA_024222485.1 bacterium
CATATTGGCGGTATCCATCCATGATAAGACTCCTTTCCGGGTCGTTCATATAATCCTCGGCGGCTGTTGTATATACAGTGTATTTCATGATTTAACCTCCGGTTGGTGAGTAATCGCTAATAGTTCTTCCTTGCGCCTTTGCAGCTCTTCCATGCCGTGTGTGAAATCCTCGCGCTTCTGTTGCATTTCCCGGTCAAGTTCTTTAACCGCCGCCTCTCTAATAACAAAATCCGGGGTGGCTGGGGTGAATTCCACCTCACCGACCTTTGCCCAACCATTAGGCACAGGGCCGTCTCTATGGAATTCATGCATGATAAAACTCGGTTCCCCGCTGCTCAGATAAAAATCGGCGTCTGGTGTATATACGTTGTACTTCATTTCACTTTCACCCCGTCTACGAATTGCACCCCTCTCTCGTCAATAGGGGTTCCCTTGTACAATTTGCTGCCTTCACCGTGGAATTTGCTGCCTTCACCGTGGTGGGTCTGGTTGCCGGTTCCGTGATGGAACTGGTTCCCCTTGCTATTAAGCATGTGCGTGATATCACCGTTATAGTAATGAACAACGTCCGCAGTTACCCCTCCCACAACGATTACATGGCAGTCCCCAGTCGTCGCGAAAAACTCGTCGTCTTCTGTGATATAGATTGTTTTCATTTAATTCCGGATTTCCAAGTCATGATTTATCCCTTTGTTTGCCGAGACAATCGGCAGCAATGTAGAGCGCGCCAACTGGGTCGCATAGTGCCCATTGCCGTGCCGCACTGTCCATGACAGCACCGAAGCCTATATGCTCGCATAGCTCCAATACTTCGGGGTCTTCTGG
>JAAEPJ010000402.1 GCA_024222485.1 bacterium
AGTGCTTCTAGCACAATATTAAATTTGTCTTGAGAGGAGTAATTATTTTTCATTTTTTTAAAAGGACCTCCATTAATTTAAGTGATTTTATTATATTAATATTCTCACTTTTTATAAATTTCTTAATGGGGGACAGTATACGAGCTCAAAAAAACACCGCTCAGTGACAACGATTGAGTTTGAACCTAATGTTAACATGGACTTAGCAACTCTAGAAGTAAGAGAAAAATTTTTAAAGGTTAAGCCTAAGTTGCCAAAAGAAATAGAAAGTCCTATTATCGCCCATTATGAAGAGAATGATGCTCCTGTTATGATTGTTTCTTTGATGTCAGATTCTAAGACTCCGGAAGAGTTAAGAGCGATTATCGAGTACGAGCTTAAGGATCGGCTACTTAAGACAGAAGGTGTCGCGAATATTGATATTGGTGGTGGGAGAAAACGCAAAATTTTAGTTGAGGTTGATAAGAATAGGTTACGAGTTTTAGGTTTGTCGTTTAATACGATTACTTCTTTTTTGGATAAAAGCAATATTAGTATGCAGGTTGGTGAGATAGATAAGGGTAATTTTAGCTATACAATTAGGACTATGGGGGCATTTAAAACGATAGAAGAGATCGAAAATATTGGTATAAAGGTGGATAAAAATTCAGCACTTTTAAAGATTAAAGATTTTGCAACTGTTAAAGATTTTTATTTAGAAGCAGAGTCATACTCAAGGCTTAACTCTAAAGCTGCCGTTACGCTTTATATTCAGAAAGAGAGCTTAACAAATACTGTTGAGGTAGCTAAATCAGTAAAAATTATTTTGGAAGATTTTGAAGTAAGCTTGGGTGGTGATACTGAAATGCTGATTATTTCGTATACTGTACCCCATTAAGAAATTTATAAAAAGTGAGAATATTAATATAATAAAATCACTTAAATTAATGGAGGTCCTTTTAAAAAAATGAAAAATAATTACTCCTCTCAAGACAAATTTAATATTGTGCTAGAAGCACT
>JAAEPJ010000403.1 GCA_024222485.1 bacterium
AGTGTTCACCTCAATTTCTTTTAAAGTACACCTTTCGCATGGAATAAAACGATTCCGTTTGCTCTAAAACGTTGTAAACATACCTATTACAACAGTTTTGTCCATAGGAACAGCCTTAAACTTATTACTTTGAGGGTTTCTAAAGTTCCCCAAGAAACTTATTGAGTCCTTAGCCCAACAATAAGATTTCACCTCAATTTCGTACAAAGTACGCCTTTTGCATGGAATAAAACGATTCCGTTTGCTCTTTAACGCTGTAAACATACGTATTAAAACAGTTCTGTCCATGGAAACAGCCTAGAACTTATTACACCGAGGGTTTCTTATAGTTCCCAATGAAACTTAGGCAAAATTTAGCCCCGCAATAAGAGTTCACCTCAATTTCTTTTAAGGTACACCTTTCGCATAAAATAAAACGATTCCCTTTGCTCTAAAACGTTTTAAACATACCTATTATAACAGTTTTGTCCATAGGAACAGCCTAAAACTTATTACTTTGAGGGTTTCAATAGTTCCCCAAGAAACTTATTTAGTCCTTAGCCCCGTAACAAGAGTTCACCTCAATTTCTAATCAAGTACGCCTTTTGCATGGAATAAAACGATTCCGTTTGCTCTAAAACGTTGTAAGCATACGTATTACAACAGTTCTGTCCATGGGAACAGCCTAGAACTTATTACTTCGAGGGTTTCTTATAGTTCCCCATGAAAGTTAGTGAAAACTTAGCCCCGCCTTAAGAATTCACCTCAATTTTCTTATAAAGTACGCCTTTGGTGTGGAATAAAACGATTCCGTTTGCTCTAAAACGTTTTAAACATACCTATTATAACAGTTTTGTCCATAGGAACAGCCTAAAACTTATTACTTTGA
>JAAEPJ010000404.1 GCA_024222485.1 bacterium
CCCCATGTAAAGTCCTATTTTCCTGGCAAATTCATCTGGGGGGCAGCATCCGACTGGAGAGAGGGTGTAGGGCAGGTCATGAGGTCAGATGGTGGCAGTGAGTCCCCCGGAGTGTCCCTCGAACCGCTACCTCCCCCACAAACTGCTACCTCCCCAACAAACCGCTACCTCCATGAACCGCTACCTCCCCCACGAACCACTACCTTCCCCACAAACTGGTACCTCCCCTACAAACTGCTACCTTTCCCATGAAATGATACTTCCACCATGAACTGCAGGACCAAGGGACCAAGGGACCAAGGGACAAAGGAACCAAGGGACCAAGGGACAAAGGGACCAAGGGGCCAAGGGACCAAGGGACCAAGGAATCAAGGGACCAAAGGATGAAGGGACCTAGGGACCAAGGGACCAAGGGTCCAAGGGACCAAGAGACCAAGGGACCAAGGAACCAAGGAATCAAGGGACCAAGGGACCAAGGGACCAAGGAACCAAGGAATCAAGGGACCAAGGGACCAGGGAACCAAGTGACCTAGGGACAAAGTGACAAAGGAATCAAGGTACCAAGGGACCAAGGGACCAAGGAACCAAGGAACCAAGGAACCGCTACCTCCCCCACAAACCGCTGCCTCCCCCACAAACCACTACCTAATGTACAAACCACGAACCGCTACCTCCCTCACGAACCAATATCTCCCCCACAAACTGCTAACTCCCACACAAACTGCTACCTCCCCCACAAACCGCTACCTACCCCATGAACTGCTACCTCCCCCATGAACCGCTACCTGCCCCATGAACCGCTACCTCCCCCATGAACTGTTACTTCCCCCACAAACCGCTACATCCTCCCCGAACCACTACCTCCCCCACAATATGCAACCTCCCCCATGAAGTGTTACCTCCCCCACAAACCGCTACCTCCCCCACAAGCGGTTCCCTCCCCCACGAACTGCTACCTCCCCATTGAACCGCTACCTCCCCCACAAACTACTACCTTCCCTACAATCCGCTACCTCCCCCACGAACCACTACTTCTCCCACAAACTGCTACCTCCCCCACAAACCGCCACCTCCCCCACAAACCGCTACCTCCTCCACAAACCGACACCTCCAAAAAACCGGTACATCCCCCATGAACTGCTACCTTCCCCACAAACCACCACCTCCACAAACCACAACCTCTCCCACAAACTTCTTCCCCCAATAACAGCTACCTCCCCC
>JAAEPJ010000405.1 GCA_024222485.1 bacterium
AGTATTGCCACTATAGAAGAGATTACACTGGGGCTTTTAAATAAGTTAGTAAAAATGAAAGAATATTCTCTTTATGTAAATATTATTATAGGGCATATTTTATATAGGAAAGGAGAGTATCGCTATAGATATGGGAAATTGTTGGGAGAGAATAATTACACGGAATATCTGAGAATACGAAATGCGTATAGGAATGCAATTGAGATATCTTCTACAGAAGTTGCAATTATAGGGAATGATATTGATTTACAGTTTTATTATCAGGTTCTTATAGGGAAGTTGCATTTTTGGCTTGCACAATCCGCGGTGTTTCATTATCAGGAAAGAGGTTTTTATGATTATTTATATCTGAGCTCAATAGAAAATTATAATCGAGCATTAAAAAGTCTAAGCACTTCTAAAGGACTGTCACCCTTTTCTTCTTATGCTTCCTTAGCTAAGGAAACTTACTTCTTGCTTAGCCAAAATCAATACTTCAAACTGATAGAGTTGTATTTGAAAACACTGGAAGAAATAATGGATTCTTCTTTGTTTCCAGAGGTCATTTTTTTCGAACTATTAAAAGAAGTCATAACAAAGTTTTCTCAAGAAGAACCAAATACTTTAGTGGTAGATATTTTGGAAACGTGTAACTATTTAATAGGTATGTTTTCGATGGATAATTCTTTAGAGAAAGATTATATATATAGTCTTATGAACAATGTGCCACCATTAATAGATATGCTAAAAAGATTAGTAATACAAGAGGAAAATGCGAATTCATCGAATGATTTAAAGTTTAAAAAAAATATTTTATTAATGGCAGGATATCTTTTAAAGGCAGAAAGTAAATTTCATGAGGTAAAGGCGGAAGTTATTAGAAATCCACATGCTTCATTCCTCAATGAGTATTCAGTGATAATAGACCTTTTTATGCAAGCAATAGAAGAGGCTTTAAAGACGGATGATCCATATAATAATTTTTTTGCTTTAAATGAGTTTAATATTTTTATTGAGACTATTGGTGAATTTGAAGATGAAGATAGTTCTTTATATAAAAAAGATGTGTTGATAGGTTACAATAGCTTAAAAGATAGTTGTAAAAAACTGACTCAAGATAATAATAGCGGTCAGGATATTTGGATAGAAGTAAGAGCTGAGTTTCAAAAATTCAAAATGGTCGTATCCAAGTTTACTAAAATAAGTAAAAATCATAGCTTAATTAATAATACGCACCATCTTAACAATGACCTGCATTCTAGTTCTCGACACTTACGTTTTATGTACGCAAAAAAGGCTTATTTAGGCTCATTTAGTGAACTGGAACAGGGCTCATTTAGTGAACTGGAACATGGCGTGAGGAAAGTATCTTTTTTTCATAAGATAGTAGAAGGAAGGGATCCTATGGATAAAATAGCAGAAGTAAGGCGGCATCCTTTTTATGGTTATTCAGATTCCCCTGATGAGTCTTGGAATCAATATGGTCGTACTAGTCTTTATTATAATTATATTGTAGCATCTCAAACTTTAGGAGATAGTAACAACCCTAATAATCAATATCTTAACATGGTTCCTAAAGATATAGTTTTGAAGATGCAAATGCTTCCTCCTCAGCATGCCGCTAATATGTTAAAGAATTTATTCACTTTTAAAAGAGATAAATTATCAGATGTTATTTCAATGTTGCTATCATTAGGTTCCGAAGGTTTTATCAGTGAAACATTGGAATATTTTATGGTTGATTTTCTTGAATTTGAGAGTCACTATGTAATAGATATGATAAACGATCTTATGAAAGAGTCAAACGGGAAAAAAATATTGAGAAAAATTTTAGAAAATTTAAATATAACTAGAATAAAAAGCTTCCTAAAAAATATATCATTTGGATATTCTCACTCAATCCCTGAGAATATCCAAAGAGTTTTAGAGGAAGTAATCATAAATCTTAAAGTAGAACAAGTAAGTAAAATCCTTGATTTATTACCTTCTGATCTGGTTCATGAAATATTTAATAAATACCCTGAGACTATGATATTTGCGGATAAGATCGAGCCTGAAATACTCGTAGATTTTTGTAGGATTTCTTCCAATAAAAAGTTGGCAGTAGAATTATTAAGTAGTTTGGGAATGAGGAAAATTAAACTAATAATTCACAGGATTCCTAGAGATATTTTATTGGAAGCATTTAAAAAAATGTCCTCAGATAAATTGGCAAGGATAACTACTTGTTATTCTTATACGCTTCTAGGATGGCTATTTTTTAATTTGCCCATTGATCGTCTTAGAGATTTATATAAAGAGTTTATTTGGCAAAATAATGAGAAGATGATTATGGCGACATTTACACCCCAAGCTTATTTAGTTGAAAATTCTAGTGATGAAAAAAAAGATGATTTTTCATATTTGGGCGTAAATTCTGCTCTCTCTCAAAATGTAAAAATGTCATCCTTTCCGGTAGAAGAGTTATTGCCAAAAACGGACTTACAATCCACAAAAAAAGATTTAATTAATAGATTAGAAGAGTTAATAGCACATCCAGCGATGTCGATAGGTCTATTGGCAAGGATTTTGCAGATGTTTCCAGTTAATAAGCAAGAAGAAGGAAAGTTGCAATCATTAGGTTTTATTTTTCCTACTTTGCAAGAAATATTTATTAGTTCCAATGGTCCAAATATGGGAAAAAAAATAATGATCATGAATGAGTTGTATGAATATTATGAGGGTTATAAGCTCAAAGAACTCATAGAATCTGTTGATCATAATGACAGAGTAAATATTCTACTCAAGTTGAATAGTAATATTTTTGTAGAAGTGATGGAAATATTTGTGGGACAAAGAAAGTTATATAATATAGACAAAGTTGATATTAATAGACTAATTATTGCAATGTATTTTGTTGACAAGACAAAAGTTGTCGATATGCTAGCTAGAATATCTTCATATTTAGCAGCACACATATTGGAAGGTTTAGATAATGCGTTACAATTAGACATATTTATGTATTGGATTCCTTCTGTAGCTGTGGGAATGAGTTCTTTATTAGGTAAGAATAATTTTGACCTAGATAAGGGAGGTACCAAGGACCTATATAATGTAGGTACCAAGGACCTATATAACATAGGTACCGAGTTTGATTTTTTACATCAATATAAGGGAGGAAAAGTATTTCAAATATTAAATTTGTTATATCAGAATAATGGTGTTTTTGTAGAGATTAAGAAAACTCTTCCTCTTAAGATAGCAAAAGAAGTTATAGAGCATAATATTCAAAAAATAGCGTCTTTATTTAGATATTCTAATAATTTAAGAAATAGTATTTACTCTTTACATGATAAGAATGCTGAATTAGCAATATTATTACTAATCCATATGGAGGTAGATATATTAAAAGGTATAATGATAAATTTCCCTCAAGAATCTTTGAAAAATGAAGCAAGCAAAGAGGTTGTTTTAAAGACAGATAAAAATGATTTAGCCACTATCTTGCAGAGTGATTTTTCTTGGGATTATATTGAACATCAATTAAAAAAGGTTTATATCGATGTAGCGAAGGAGCAAATAATTAAAGACTATATGGAGATAGATTTTAAAAGAGAATTTAGATTGAAATTAAAGATAATGTGGAAGGATCAGTTTAAGAAGTACACTAATATTGAAAATTATGCATGGTTTTCGTATGAGCAGTTTTTAGAGCTTAAGCAATCCCTAAAAGATATGGAGGAGAAAGAGTTTGAACTATATTTTGAGAAAGAATGGCAAGATTTTAAGGAATATTATCAGCTTAATGGAGGTATTGAAATTGACCATTTGTTGAATCATTATTTTTTTCTGAATCATCAGGATGTCTCTATAGAGGTATTAAGTGCGGAGCATATATTTAATAAGTATTTGGGGTGTTCTACAAGTCTTTTGATGATTGAAGACCTCTTGGAGCAGTTTACCAAGGGATTTGATCGCTGGATAAGAACAACTTTAATGGAGAAAATATCTAGAGGATTATCTCGGGAAGAATTAATGCATAAGTTCTTACGTGGAGCTTATGAGCAGAAAATAGATTCGTTGTTTAATCGTGTTAATTTAGATAATCTTCCAAATGATGAGTCCAACCAAGAATCTCAATTAGAGATATTATTAGAGGATGCAATAAAGAAAAAAGAAATTTTGCCTATTTCTAAAGTTCATGAATTTTTGATGTCTTTTCCTGGGGAAATTTTAGATCCTATTTTAAAGCAAAATATACCATTAATTAATAATATAATTAGAGTATTATATCAAAGCAATGAAAAACAGAGAATAGTAAAGACCTTTAAGAGGATGGATAAATTAGGAGATTATCACAATGTATTATATGAAAATATTATTATTGATATGTTTGTAAATTCTAAGAATCAAGCTCAAGATATTAAAATGATGGTAGAGATATTGCCAATGATGCCAAAAGAATTAATTCAGACATTTTTTATATCTTTGCTAGAGACCTCATTTTTTAGCATGACTCATGATGAAATTACTAAGATGAAAATTTTTGAAGTCGTAGCTAGGATAATGATAGAGTTGTTTAGAAATTCTTATTTAAGCGAAAATATAGAAATATTTGCAAAGATTTTTTCATATAGCATTGTGAATGTGGGAGTTGAAGTTCTAAAAGTTATGGCACTTATGCTCTCTACTAAAGAAATAGTAGAGCTATTAAGTCTAGTAAACTTTTTTGTCACTAAGAATGTATTAATACGTTTGTCTGTTTTTTATCAAAAGAGAGCGGTCGAGATATTTCAAGATTTAAATTTGTCTTATAGGGTTAAATTTTTTGATAATATTCGCAATGAGAATGATTTTATTATAGCCTTACTCGCAGGGATGACAAGAGAAGACATTATTGATGCCTTACATCAAATTACTAGTGAGAAAAAAGTGCTGGAAATATTGATTAATTTATGTCACTTAAATTTAGAGACAGGAATAGCCGTGTTACCCTTGTTAAAGGTTCAATTATTAATAAAAATATTGAAGATTTCAGATAAAAATCAAGAATTAATCAATATTATTGGAGAAAATTATTCAGCAGATAAGATTATCGCTCTACTTGGTAGGCTTTATAATATCGATGTAATTATGGAAGTGATCGCAGGATTATCTTTGAATTATCCGTATAAAGCTAAAGCGGTCATTGATTTTTTTTGGCATGATAAGATTTTAATGAGCAGGATATATCATAGTAAAAAGAGTGGGGAAGTTTTAAGTTTCTTGCTGAATATGCGATACGATGCACAAGGCGTTATTGACTTAATAAGAGTAGCAAAGATACTGGGAATAGTTGAGAATTTTAATAATAGGTTAGCTCTTTTATTAAATATTTATCAGGTGGAAAAAGGTCGTACTGGTTTTTTGCTGGGGCAACTATTTAAATTTTTAGATATTAAATTTATTTTGTGGATATTTACTATGAAGATATCTGAGGATCAATTAAAAAATATTTTAAAGCATGTCTCCATGGGTTTTATAATGAAAATCATGCAAGGCGTTCACTTGGATACAGTTCCACCTGATGCTAAGCAAAAAGTAAGTTATCTGGATATGTTACTGTTAAAAAGAGTTGATACTTTTATTACAGTGCTTTCGCAATTAGTTAAAGATTTTAATCAAGGTAGTGAGCTAGAGCCACAACTATCTTCATTAGTCGCGTATCCCATAAGTAATACTCGAGAGATCGAGTTGTTAGAAGGTATTTTTGAATCTTTGCTAGACTTTGGCAAAATCGATTCAATGTTCCAAGTTGAGAGTATGAGTCAAGATGAAAGTGAGAGCAAGAAAAATAAACATTCTGTATTATTATATCAAAATATACATACGAGAAAAATCATAGATATATTGTTTTTATTTGAGCCTAAATCTGATTTTGTTAAGATTCAAAATAGATGGAACTTATATGCATCGAGCTTATTGAATAAGGCTAAGGGTAATGGAGAATATGATATGTTTATTCATCAGATAGCGGTTTTTTTGTCTCATGATGAATATACTATCCCATTACATTTTTTGTTTTTTATTTTAAAAAAACATTGGAATGTTGTGGGCTTTGAGCGAGATAAGTTTTTGGCATTAGGAAAAAAACTCATAATTG
>JAAEPJ010000406.1 GCA_024222485.1 bacterium
AGTATTGCCACTATAGAAGAGATTACACTGGGGCTTTTAAATAAGTTAGTAAAAATGAAAGAATATTCTCTTTATGTAAATATTATTATAGGGCATATTTTATATAGGAAAGGAGAGTATCGCTATAGATATGGGAAATTGAAAGAAGAAACCTTAGCAGCATTCGACCAATATTCGCGCTTAAGGGATGCGTATCAGAATGCATTTGAGATCATTAGTGCACAAGCTGGAATAGTTACAGACAATGAAACCGATTTAGCGTTTTATTATCAGGTTCTTATGGGAAAGTTAAAGTTTTGGCTCGCACAATCTTCAATGTTTTATCGGTGGGCAAATAGTTTTTATTCATATCCGAGCTCAATAGAAAATTATAATCGAGCATTAAAAATTCTAAGCACTTCTAAAGGACTGTCACCCTTTTCTTCTTATGATTCCTTAGCTAATGAAACTAAACTCTTGCTTAGCCAAAATCAATACTTCAAACTGATAGAGTTGTATTTGAAAACACTGGAAGAAATAATGGATTCTTCTTTGTTTCCAGAGGTCATTTTTTTCAAACTATTAAAAGAAGTCCTAACAAAGTTTTCTAAAGAAAAAACAAATACTTTAGTGGTAGATATTTTGGAAAAGTGTGACTATTTAATAGGTATGTTTTCGATGGATAATTCTTTAGAGAAAGGTTATATATATAGTCTTATAAAAAATGTGCCACTATTAATAGATATGCTACAAAGATTAGTAATACAAGAGGAAAATGAGAATTCATCGAATGATTTAAAGTTTAAAAAAAATGGATTATTAAGAGCATTATATTTTTTAAAGGCAGAGGTTTTCTATTATAAGATAAAGTTCAATATTGCCAAGAATAATATTTCATCTATTAAGGAATACTCCTTGCTAGTACAGTTTTTTATGCAGGGGATTAAACAGGCCTTAAAAACGGGCGATCCATATAATAATTTTTTTGTTTTACTTGAGGCAAAGAGGTTTGTTGAGATCATTGAACAATATGCAGAGCAAGAGTCAGGCTTTGATAAGCAAGAGGTGCTTATCGCTTATAACGAGTTCAAGGAGCTAGCTATAAAGATGAGTCAAGAAGAAAATAATAATGGTTTTGATCTTTGGAGAGAAGTATGGTCTAAATTTAAAAATCTAGACCGTGTAATATTTAAATTTACTAAAATCACGAATAATCATAGGGAAGTTAATGCTAAGCATAACATTAATCAGGACTTTTATCTTGCTGATCCTTCAAGGATTATTCAAGAGGCAAAGAGGTCTTATTTGAAATCGGTTCAAGCTTTGGAATCGGTTCAATCAATATGTAGATACTCTCACAATGAATATAGAGAAAATAGAGATGAACAGGATAGTTGCTTCGAGTTTATGGTAAAAAAAGGATTCTTTATAAGACCCTTGTCTGCCCATCCTTGTAGGCACTTGTTTTTAGCTAGTACTAATCCAGAACTTAACCAAGATTATCTTAATATGACTCCCTTGGCTATCGTGGAGGAGCTTAAAAAACTTGTTCCGCAGGGTGCAGCCAATATTTTACAGAACTTATTAGATCTGGAAAAGGCTAAATTCTTAAGCGTTCTTCAGATCTTGATCTCAGATCTTGAAGATGGGGACGTAAAGATCTTAGAATATTTTTTGATTTATTTGATAGAAAACAATAAGAGGTATATAACAGATTTAACAAATTGGATTATGCAAGAAGCAAGTGGGGAGAAAATAATAAAAAAGATTATAGAGAACTTAGATATAACTCTAATAGAGATGTTACTAACAGATGTTTTTTTAATAAGTGATAACCTTCAAGATATTATTAAAGAAGTAGTTATAGATTTTGAAGTAGAAAAAATTAGTAGTGTATTTCACTTACTATCTCCTCAGATGATCAAGAAGATATGTTTAAAATATTCTAAAATGATCATGCTGTCTGATAGGATCCCCATTAAAACATGGAAGAATTTTTTTGTGGTGCCGGATAACAAAGGTTTAGCGGTAAAACTATTAATTGGTCTGAAAGTGAAGAAAATTCAAAGGATAATAAAGTATATCCCTCGGGATATTTTACTAGAAGTTTATCAAAAAATTCCTATAGACAAATTGGCACGGTTGATGATTACTGCCCATCCAGAGGACTTAAAATGGATTTTTTTAAAGCTGCCTATGGAGTCCCTAGTATATGTATATAAATACTTCATCGAGCAAGATAGTGTAGAGCTGGTTCTCTCTATATTCATGGAGATGTATAAAGAGGTTTACTTAGATACAAGTACTGATAATGCTACAAGTACTGAGCAGATTGAGCAGACTGAAAACACTCAGGCTATGATGAAGTTGTCTTCATCAAAGGATATACAATCAGTAATGGCCGATATGAGTAGTGGGTATTATCAGAGTATTGATAGAAACTTTAAAAATCAGCCTGCTAAAGAAGTACATCAACTGCCAGAAAAGTATTTGCAATTCACAAAAAAAGACTTGATGGATAGATTAAAGGAGTTAATAGAATACCCGGATATGCCGATAGATATGTTGGTAAGGATTTTGAAGATGTTACCGACTAATAAGGAAGAAGAAGCAGCATTGAAAAAATTAAATTATTTTTTGCCTAACCTTCAAGACATTCTTATGAGTGTATATCCAAGAAATATGACAAAAGTCATAATGATCATGAATGAGTTGTATGAATATTATAAGGGTTATAAGGTCATAGAACTCATAGAATCTTTTGATTATAATGATAGATTAAATATTTTGCTGAACTTGAATAATAATATTTTCCTAGGAGTAATGAAAATATTTGTGAAACAAAAACAGCTATATAAGATAGACAAAATCAATATCAATAGTCAAATTACTGCAATATACTATGCTGACAAAACAAAAATTATCGATATGTTAGTTAGAATGCCTTCAAATATAGCAGCAGAAATATTGGAAGATTTAAATGAGCAAGTTTTATTAGACATTCTTATCCATTGGATGTTTTATGGTGATTTAGGGATAGTTCCATATTTAATAGATAAGAATAAGTATCCTCCCTATAAGGTGAGGCATCCTTTTGTTCTTTTTTATCGGAAAAATAATATCCAGCAAGTAGTGGAGATTTTAGAGTCTTTATATCAGAATAATGGTTTTTTTGTAGAGATTAAGAAAACTCTTCCTCTTAAGATAGCAAAAGAAGTTATAGAGCATAATATTCAAAAAATAGCGTCTTTATTTAGATATTCTAATAATTTAAAAAATATTATTTACTCTTTATATAATAATAATCCTGATTTAGCAATATTATTACTAACCCATATGGAGGCAGATGTATTAAAAGATATAATGATAAATTTTTCTCAAGAATATTGGAAAAATGAAAAAAGCAAAGAGGTTATTTTAAAGACAGGTAAAGATGATTTATCCACTATCTTTCAGAGTGATTTTTCTTGGGATTATATTGAACATCAATTAAAAAAAGTGTATGTTGATTTAGCTAGGGAGCAAATAAAAGAGTATATTGAGATAGATTTTAAAAGAGAATTTAGATTGAAATTAAAGATAATGTGGGAGCATCAGTTTAAGAAGTACACTAATATTGAAAATTATTTATGGTTTTCGTATGAGCAGTTTTTAGAGTTTAAGCAATTCCTAAAAGATATGGAGGAGAAAGCGTTTGAACTATATTTTGAGAAAGAATGGCAGGATTTTAAGGAATATTATCAGCTTAATGGAGATATTGAAATTAACCATTTGTTGAATCATTATTTTTTTCCGAATCATCAGGATGTCTCTAAAGAGGTATTAAGTTTAGATATGTCTAAAGTGGAGAATATATTTACGAAGTATTTGGGGTATTCTAGAAGTTTTTTGATGATTGGAGACCTCTTGGAGCAGTTTACCAAGGGATTTGATCGCTGGATAAGTACAACTTTAATGGAGCAAATATTTGAAGGATTATCTCGGGAAGAATTAATGAATAATTTCTTACGTGGAGCTTATGAGCAGAAAATAGATTCGTTGTTTAATTGTGTTAATTTAGATAATTTTCCAAATGATGAGTTCAACCAAAAATCTAAATTAGAGATATTATTAGAGGATGAAATAAAGAAAAAAGAAATTTTGCCTATTTCTAAAGTTCATGAATTTTTGATGTCTTTTTCTGGGGAAATTTTAGAGTTTATTTTAATTCAGAATATGCCATTAATTAATAATATAATTAGAGCATTATATCAAAGCAATGAAAAACAGAGAATAGTAAAGACCTTTAAGAGAATAGTAAAGAACTTTATTAGGAGGGATAGATTAGAATATGTGAGGAACTTACAAAGAGGTGGTTACAAGGTATATGAAAATATTATTATTGATATGTTTGTAAATTCTAAGAATCAAGCTCAAGATATTAAAATGATGGTAGAGATACTGCCAATGATGCCAGAAAAACTAATTAATGAATTTTTTATATCTTTGTTAAGATTTTCATTTTTTAATGTAAGTCATGATGAACTTACTAAGATGAAAATTTTTGAAGCCGTAACTAGGATAATGGTAGAGTTGTTTAGAAATTCTTATTTAAGCAAAAAGATAGAAATATTTGAAGATATTTTTTTATATAGGAATGTGGGAGTTGAAGTTCTAAAAGTTATGGCACTTATGCTCTCTACTAAAGAAATAGGAGAGCTATTAAGTCTACTAGGCTTTTTTATCACTAAGAATGTATTAATAAGTTTGTATGTTTTTCATCAAAAGAGAGTGGTCGAGATATTTCAAGATTTAAATTTTTCTCATAGGGTTAAATTTTTTCAGATTCTTGACACTGAGAGTGATTTTCTTACAGCCTTAGTCGTAGGGATGACAATAGATGAAATTGTTAATGCCTTACATCAAATTACTCGTGAGAAAATAGTGCTGGAAATATTGATTAATTTATGTTACTTAAATTTAGAGAAAGGAATAGCCGTGTTACCCTCTTTAAGGACTGAATTATTAATAAACATATTGAAGATTTCAGATAAAAATCAAGCATTAATCAATATTATTGGAAAAAATTATTTAGCAGATAAGATTGTCGCTCTACTTAATAGGCTTTATAATATCGAGGTAATTATGGAAGTGCACGCAGGATTATCTTTGAATTATCCGGATAAAGCTAAAGAGGTCATTAAATTTTTTTGGAATGATAAGATTTTAATGAGCAAGATATATCAGAGTGAAAAGAATGGGAAAGTTTTAAGTCTCTTGCTGAATATGCGATACGATAAACAAGGCGTTATTAACTTAATAAGAGTAGCAAAGATACTGGGAACAATTGAGGATTTTAATAATAGGTTAGGTATTTTATTAAATATTTATCAGGAGGAAAAAGGTCGTACTGGTTTTTTGCTGGGGCAACTATTTAAATTTTTAGATATTAAATTTATTTTGTGGATATTTACTACGAAGATATCTGAGGATCAATTAAAAAATATTTTAAAGCATGTCTCCGTGGGTTTTATAATGAAAATCATGCAAGGCGTTCACTTGGATACAGTTCCACCTGATGATAAGCAAGAAGCAAGTTATCTGGATATGTTACTGTTAAAAAGAGTTGATACTTTTATTACAGTGCTTTCGCAATTAGTTAAAGATTTTAATCAAGGTAGGGAGCTAGAGTCAATATCTTCATTAGGCGCGTATCCCATAAGTAATACTCGAGAGATCGAGTTGTTAGCAGGTATTTTTGAATCTTTGCTAGACTTTGGCAAAATCGATTCAATTTTCCAAGATGAGCGTATGAGTCAAGATAAAAGTGAGAGCAAGAAAAATAAACATTCTGTATTATTATATCAAAATAGACATACGAGAAAAATCATGGATATATTGTTTTTATTTGAGCCTAAATCTGATTTTGTTACGATTGAAAATAGATTGGACTTATTGAAAGAGGCTAATGCTAAGGGACAATATGATATGTTTGTTCATCAGATAGCGGTTTTTTTGTCTCATGATGAATATACTATCCCATTACATTTTTTGTTTTTTATTTTAAAAAAACATTGGAATGTTGTGGGCTTTGAGCGAGATAAGTTTTTGGCATTAGGAAAAAAACTCATAATTG
>JAAEPJ010000407.1 GCA_024222485.1 bacterium
ACAGAACTGTTGTAATACGTATGTTTACAACGTTTTAGAGCAAACGGAATCGTTTTATTCCATGCAAAAGGCGTTTTTTATTAGAAATTGAGGTGAACTCTTATTGCAGGGCTTAGTTTTCAGTAAGTTTCATTGAGAACCGAACCATAAGAAACCCTCGAAGTAATAAGTTCTAGGTTGTTCCCATGGACAAAACTGTTGTAATACGAATGTTTACAACGTTTTAGAGCAAACGGAATCGTTTTATTCCATGCGAAAGCCGTACTTTAAAAGAAATTGAGCTAAACTCTTATTGCGCGGCTAAGTTTTCCTTATGTTTCATGGGGAACTATCAGAAACCCTGGAAGTAATAAGTGCTAGGCTGTTACTATGGACAGAACTCTTTTAATACGTATGTTATCAACGTTTTAGAGCAAACGTAATCGTTTTATTCCATGCGAAAGGCGTACTTTAACAGAAATTGAGGTGAACTCTTATGCGGGGCAAAGTTCTCACTAAGTTTAATAGGGATCTATAAGAAACCCTCGGTGTAATTAGTTCTAGGCTGTTCCCATGGGCAGAACTGTTGGAATACGTATGTTTACAACATTTTAGATCAAACGGAATCGTTTTATTCCATGCGAAAGCCGTACTTTATAAGAAATTGAGGTGAACATTTATTGCGGGGCTAAGTTCTCACTATGTCTCATGGGTAA
>JAAEPJ010000408.1 GCA_024222485.1 bacterium
AAAACGCATTTTGCCCAATCACTAGTCCCTAATGGCGTTTTGGTTCGTGTGCCTATGGCAACCCGTACCTTTGAAGATTTTGGCGCATACCCTTTCCCTGTACGTGATGAAGTTGAAGTAAACAAAGTTGACCGTAATGGTGACATGGTGTTAGACAGTGATAATAACCCTATCAAGGAAATGCAAAACATTGTACATGTTGAGCAAGCCTTATCAGAAGTTTCTATTGAACCACTATTAAAAGAAAATATCGGTGATGAATTCGGTATCTTATTACTAGATGATGTAACACTAGGCGACCCTCGCTTACAATCATCAATCTTAGAAATTGTACAGTTCGGTGTCATTGCAGGTCGCCAGTTAGGTCGCAATGTCTTTGTGATGCTAACAGGTAACACTACCGAAGATGGTGCGTATGCGATTGAATGGTC
Source organism: bacterium (assembly GCA_024222485.1). Taxonomy (GTDB): domain Bacteria; phylum RUG730; class RUG730; order RUG730; family JAAEPJ01; genus JAAEPJ01. The sequence goes on from JAAEPJ010000408.1 coordinate 432, forward strand.
AAAAGCCTTATTAGGTCGTTGTATGTTGATCAGCTTAGAGCCAAACTTCGATATTTGGACAGGTTACCCTGATAACCAAGACGTTGATGCGGTTGTTGTTGCATTCTTAAAAGATCACTCACAGTTTTTTGCGCCAAACGTAGACGATGAAGCAACCACGGATGCAAACGGCAAAACCCCTGCGCCTCGTGATTGGACTCGCTTAGGTAAAGCCTTAACACAAATTGGTGGTTATAAGAAATTCGAAGGCAACATGATCTTCGACAGTATTACCACGTATGCAGGTTCTATGGTTGGCACAAAAGCAGGGGCGGCATTTGCACAATACGCTCAAAACTTTGGTGTTTATCCAACAGGTGAAGAAGTTTACAACAGCGAAAGCGCATGGACTTCTGTGCCAAGTGAAAAACAAGACTTATTATCAGGTGCTATGGCGGTTGTGTTTGCTTTACGAAACCACTCTATCGGTCTTTTACAAGAGACTTTAGATGATAAAGA
>JAAEPJ010000409.1 GCA_024222485.1 bacterium
CATGTTTTTACCTCGAATAATTAATTATTTTTGATGAGCATATTATATAAAATTCAATATTGTTTTTGTATCTTTTTTATGGAAATCACAGATTTTTTTTTAACATTAAAAAACTTACCTTAGTTGTGCAGAGGTCTTTTTTTTTAGCTTCCTCTCGCGTCTTGTAATTTCGTCAGTAAACTTCTTCTGTTTTTAGCGTGTGAAAAAATGATTCCATCATCGCATTATCATAACAATTTCCACGACCGCTCATACTTTGAATAAATCCATATTTTTTACATAAATCTCGATAAGAATAGCTCGCATACTGCTTGCCTTGATCTGAGTGTAAAATAATTTTACCGTTAACTTTTTGTCGATTAACTGCGTGCAGTAACGCATTTTTAACTAATTTTTTTGTTTGCCTTTCCGATATGCTCCAGCCAACAATTTTACACGTATAAGCGTCTAAAACGGCTGCTAAATATAACCAGCCTTCTTTTGTTTTAATATAACTTATATCGCTCAAATACAGTTTATTTGGTGCAGGTGCAGAAAAATCTTTCTCTATCAAATTCGGCGCAACCGGATAATTATGTTTAGCATGCTTTGATACTTTAAATTTACGTTTAATTTTTGAGAGAATATCATTAACTTTCATGAGCCTTTCTACTCTTTTATGGTTAAAGCTAAAACTTAAATTTTCACGTCTCAAAACCGCCATAATTCTTGGACCGCCGTAAAGCCTGTTATTTTTTAAGTAAATTTTTCGAATTTCAACTAAAAGAGCATCATTTTCTTTATCTCTTTTAGTTTTTACTTTACTCGGCCATTTATAAAAGCCACTCTTGGAAACTTTTAAAACTTGGCACATCCTCAAAACAGAAAACACAGAGTGATAAGTTTTAATAAACTCGTATTTTTGTTCTACTTTTTGCTGAAGATGGTCATCGCTTTTTTTAAGATATCACGCTACATTTTAACATCTTTAAGTTCTTTTTTTAGACGAGTAAACTCGCTGTCAGTGATAATATTTCCATCTTTATCGATTTCTGATTTTTTTAGCCAAGCGTAAAAAGTACTTGGCAAAACACCTAAATCTTTGGCAATTTCTGCTTTAGACTTTGTGCTTGTCTTTGCTAGCTTAATTGCTTCTCTTTTAAATTCTTCATCATAGACTTTGTAACTTCTCATTTGATTCTCTCCCTTTAGTTTATGTATTTTAATTTCTACATTTAATACTGTCCACTAAATGGGGGAAAGATCAGATCAAGATATTATAGATTCATTGAGAATTTATGAAGAGATTGACAATAAAATCGCTAATGGGCTTTACCAATTTGAGATTCGTGCCAATGATGAGGAAGCTATTAATTATAACTTTATAATAGGCGAAAATATTGTTAAAGGCGATAGCGGTGATACTACGATTTTAGCAACCAGTGATCTGGATATATTGTTTGGCGGACTAGGTTTAGATTTGTTTGATTTTTCAAACTTGGCAGCTTCAACTGCCAATGATATGGATATCATCATGGATTTTGAGCAAGGCGAAGACCTGTTTGATTTCAGTGGTTTAGGCTTAGAGTTTGGAGACTTAAGTTGTGAAACATCTGATGGATCAACAGTTATTAACGATAGTAACAGCGATTTTGAAGTGCAGTTAAATGGGGAATATGACTTAATAGAAAATGATTTTATGTTTTGAGGTTTATAACTTATAATAAAATAGTAGCTACTTTGCTTAAGGTTTGATGCCGCAATTTTTTTGTTTTTTAAGCTTTATTATCTGGGCTATCTTTTCTGTCTTGTGTTTAATATATCAACATTACAGCTTTTTTTTTATTCTTTTGAATAAAAAAGTGTTCATAATGCTTAAAAGTTTGTATCTTTTCTATGTTTTTTGCAGAATGCAGCTATATTTAAAATCGTTTTGATATTATAGGGGAGTAGTTAATGTTGTATTATCTTTATGAGATATTTAGTTTAAATATTTTTCAGTATATTACTTTTCGTTCAGCGGGTGCCTTAATGACGGCTTTAATTTTAAGCTATTTTTTTGGGAAACCAATCATTAATAAACTTAAACGGCTAAAAGCTGATCAACAGATTAGAATAGACGGTCCGACTTCTCATCAAGATAAGCAAGGCACTCCGACTATGGGTGGGATAATTATTTTGTTAAGTATTTTTTTTACATCCATTTTATGGGCGAGGCTAGATAATAGATTTATTATTATTTGTTTAATTTCACTTGTTTATTTTGGGTTTTTAGGTTTTATGGATGACTATTTAAAGCTTAGGAATAAGAACCATCACGGTCTTTCTGGTCGTAAGAAATTGTTTTTTCAGACAGTTTTGGGGTTTTTGGTGGCTATTTATTTGTATTTTAATCCTGCTAACACAGATTATGCGACGATTGTGGATGTCCCGTATCTGAAAAACGCTTTTATAAATTTGGGTGTTTTTTATATCTTATTTGAGGTTATTATTATTGTGGGTGCTTCAAATGCTGTTAACTTGACAGATGGACTTGATGGTTTAGCTATTGGTTTAATTTTGATTTCTGCTTTAACTTACTTATTATTTGCGTATCTTGTTGGGAATATGCAGTTTAGTGGCTATTTGATGATTATTCCTGTTGCTGGAGCAGGAGAGATAGCTGTTTTTCTAGCCGCTTTAACAGGAGCAGGGCTTGGGTTTTTATGGTATAATGCTCATCCGGCAGAAGTTTTTATGGGGGATACAGGGTCCTTATGCCTTGGAGGGATTTTAGGGATAGTGGCTGTTTTGATTAAGCAAGAACTTTTATTGATATTAGTCGGTGGGGTTTTTGTGGTAGAGACCTTATCGGTGATGATTCAGGTTTATAGTTTTAAAAAATACAAGAGAAGAGTTTTTAAAATGGCGCCAATACATCATCATTTTGAACTTTTGGGCTGGTCAGAAACTAAGGTTGTAATGCGTTTTTGGATTATTGGTATAATTTTAGCTTTAATTGCCCTGAGTGCTTTGAAGCTGAGATGAGAGTTATTTAGCGCTTAGGTGTTAATTAATTTTCTACAGGAAGATAATATCTTGAGGAATAAATATGACAAGAATAGAAAAAGATAATCTAGGCGAACTAAAGATAGACGACAATAAATATTATGGTATTCATACACTCCGTGCTTTATCTAATTTTAAGATTTCAGATAGAACTACAGATTTAGATCTAATAAAATCAATCATTATAATTAAAAAAGTGGCCGCAGCAACCAATCAAGAGCTTTTTCTTTTACCTAAAGAAAAAGCTGCTGCTATTAGTAAAGCCTGTGATACTTTAACGGTTGATTCTGTTAACTTCCCTTTAGATGCTATGCAAGGTGGCGCTGGAACATCAACGAATATGAATGTTAATGAAGTAATCGCTAATTATGCTTTAGAAATTTTGGGAGAGAAGAAAGGTGAGTATCAAAAGTTACATCCTATCCATGATATTAATAAGAACCAGTCGACGAATGATGTGTATCCCACAGCCTTACGCGTTACTGTGTTACAGAAGCTTGCAGTGCTATCAGATAGAATCGCTGCTTTGCAAGGTGTTCTGCAGCGGAAAGAAAAAGAATTTTCTAAGGTTGTGAAAATAGGGCGGACGGAGTTACAAGACGCTGTTCCTATTACACTGGGTCGGGAATTTGCTGCCTTTGCTGAAGCCATTGCACGGGATCGTTGGCGAGTGTTTAAATCAGAAGAGCGGTTGCGGATGCTTAACCTGGGTGGGACAGCTGTGGGGACAGGGTTGAGTGCCCCACGAGAATACATTTTTGAGGTCACTAATAAACTTCGCTTAGAAACTGGGCTTGCGATTGCTCGTTCAGAAAACCTGATGGATGCAACGGCTAATAATGATGATTTGATAGAAGTGGGAGGAATGTTGGGTGCACATGCGAATAACCTAATTAAAATATCTGAAGACCTACGAAAGATGAATATGATTGGGGAAATTAGCCTGCCAAAACGCCAAGCAGGTTCTTCGATAATGCCGGGGAAAGTAAATCCTGTTTTAGTCGAGGCGGCAATTCAGGCGGGAATTAAAGTTTTTGCTAATATTAATGCTATGCGTGATGCCGTTAGTCGTTCAACTTTTCAAATTTGTGAGTTCATGCCTTTGGTTGCAGATTCAATTTTAGAAAGTTTAAATATTCTCATTAAGATAAATAGCCTTTTGATAGGCTACTTTAAAGATATTAACGCAAATGAAAAGAAGTGTTATGAAATTTTTTCAAATAGCGAAAGCTTAATCACTATTTTTATTCCAGATTTTGGTTATGAGAAATGCGAACAAATCTTGAAAAATTTTGGAGGAGGAAACTTTATCGAGTTTCTTCGTCAGGAATTGGGGCAGGAACTCGTTGATATAAAAACCAAACCTGAATCTTTAAATTCTTTAGGGTATAAGATATAGGGATAGTTTTTTTTAATTTTTTATTAAAAGGAGAGAGGATTTTGGCATAATAGGAGTCAATAATTTTATAGTATAATGGGGTTAAGTTAGATAATGAGTGAATATTAGTATCTACGAGTAAACTTTATTATGTTATTTTTAATTTGGAGTGAGTTATGAACAATACACCGAAGTCATTACGCATGCATATTGCAATTTTTGGTCGTACGAATGTTGGGAAATCATCATTTTTGAATGCGATAGTCGGGCAAGATATTTCGATTACTTCCGAGATTGCTGGGACAACAACAGATGTTGTAGAAAAAGCAATGGAGCTTCTACCTATTGGTCCGGTAAACTTTTTAGATACTGCAGGGATTGATGATGAAACTATTCTTGGTCGTTTGCGGATTGAGAAGACCGAAAAAGTTTTTGATCGTTCTGATTTGATTATTTTACTTGTAGAACCTAATAAGTGGACAGAGTATGAAGAAAGAATTATTGATCAAGCAAAAAGTAGAAAGATACCTTTCTTTATATGTATGACTAAGATTGATATCATTACTCCTACGCAAGATTTTATTGCGATAATGGCTATGAAAACTGAAGATATTTTATATTTTTCTGCATATGATTCTTTAAATCGTGGAGAATATTTGGAAGAATTTCGCAAAATTTTAATTAAGGTTATGCCGGAAGAGTTTTTAAAGACGCCTTCTTTATTAGGGGACTTGGTGAGGCCTGGGGGATTAGTCGTTTTAATGGTTCCTATTGATCTTCAGGCACCAAAAGGACGGTTAATTTTGCCTCAAGTTCAAGCAATTCGTGATATTTTAGATAACGATGCTATCACTATGGTTGTGAAAGAACGAGAGTATAGGCATGTTTACTCTTTATTAAATAGAAAGCCAGATTTAATAGTATGTGATTCGCAGGTAGTTCTAAAAATGGTTGCGGATACTCCAGAAGATGTCAAGTGTACAACCTTTTCTATTCTATTTTCTAGACTAAAAGGGGACTTTCGTACCTTTGTAAGGGGTGCAGAGGCTATTGACAATTTAAAAGTAGGAGATAAGATACTGATAGCGGAAGCATGTTCTCACCATGTTCTGGAAGACGATATTGGGCGAGTGAAAATCCCGCGCTGGCTCGAGCAGTACACGGGGATAAGTTTAAAGTTTGATGTTTATTCTGGGAAAGATTACCCAGATAATTTAGCTGAATATAAACTAGTTCTGCATTGTGGAGCATGCATGATTAACCGTCGTTTAATGCTAACGAGGTTTCAAAAGGCAATAAGTTTAGGTGTAGAGGTGACAAACTACGGTATGGCGATTTCTAAGTGTCAAGGTGTTTTAAGACGGGTAATTAAACCATTTGATATTTTTTAAAAAAAGATTAGATAAACGCTTGACAAAGAAAATCAAATGAATTAATATAGTCAAACTTAACCAAGAAACTTATCCTTTCCGAAATGGGAAGATGCTGGTGAAAGTGGTTAAAAAAGAGAGAGAAAAGTTTTTTGAAAATAAATAAAAAAAAGTGTTGACAAGTTTAGCTTTGAAAAGTAATATTGTCATCACCGTCTCGTAAAAGATTTAGAGACATTGATCTTTTAAAATTTAATTTAAAACAAGTGCGAAGAACCGTTAATTGGTGTATTATGGAGAGTTTGATCCTGGCTCAGAATGAACGCTGGTGGCGTGCTTAACACATGCAAGTCGAACGGGATCTTTAGAATTGAAGTACTTCGGTATGATTTTTTAAAGTGAGAGTGGCAAACGGGTGAGTAACACGTGGATAATCTACCTTAAAGTGGGGGATAGCTATTGGAAACGATAGGTAATACCGCATAATATTATTACTTGGGAGCAAGTTTTAATCAAAGATTTATTGCTTTAAGATGAGTTCGCGTTCTATCAGCTAGTTGGTGAGGTAATGGCTCACCAAGGCTACGACGGATAGCCGGCCTGAAAGGGTGATCGGCCACATTGGAACTTAGACACGGTCCAAACTCCTACGGGAGGCAGCAGTGGGGAATATTGCGCAATGGGGGAAACCCTGACGCAGCAACGCCATGTGAAGGATGAAGGCCCTAGGGTTGTAAACTTCTGTCGAGAGGGAAGAAGCTCTGACTGTACCTCTCAAGAAAGCACCGGCTAAATCCGTGCCAGCAGCCGCGGTAATACGGATGGTGCAAGCGTTATTCGGAATTACTAGGTGTAAAGGGCGTGTAGGCGGCTTGTTAAGTTAGATGTGAAATCACGTAGCTCAACTGCGTGGCTGCATTTAAAACTGGCAAGCTAGAGTATGGAAGGGGAGAACGGAATTTCTAGTGTAGCGGTGGAATGTGTAGATACTAGAAGGAACACCCATGGCGAAAGCAGTTCTCTGGTCTGATACTGACGCTAAGGCGCGAAAGCTAGGGGAGCAAACAGGATTAGATACCCTGGTAGTCCTAGCTGTAAACGATGGTCACTAGGTGTGGGGAGAATTTCCGTACCGACGCTAACGCATTAAGTGACCCACCTGGGGAGTACGGTCGCAAGGCTGAAACTCAAAGGAATTGACGGGGGCCCGCACAAGCGGTGGAGTATGTGGTTTAATTCGACGCAACGCGCAGAACCTTACCTGGTCTTGACATGTTTCTGAATATCATAGAGATATGATAGTCCGCAAGGACAGATTCACAGGTGCTGCATGGCTGTCGTCAGCTCGTGTCGTGAGATGTTGGGTTAAGTCCCGCAACGAGCGCAACCCTTGTCCTTAGTTACTAACTTCTTTTGAAGAGGACTCTAAGGAGACTGCCCGGGACAACCGGGAGGAAGGTGGGGATGACGTCAAGTCCTCATGGCCCTTATGACCAGGGCTACACACGTACTACAATGGCCAGTACAGAGGGTCGCGAAGCTGTAAAGTGGAGCCAATCCCAGAAAACTGGTCTCAGTTCGGATTGTGGGCTGCAACTCGCCCACATGAAGTCGGAATCGCTAGTAATCGCAGATCAGCACGCTGCGGTGAATACGTTCCCGGGCCTTGTACACACCGCCCGTCACACCACGAAAGTTAATTGCAACAGAAGTCGCTGAGCTAACCCTTTTAGGGAGGCAGGTGCCCAAGTTGTGATTAGTGATTGGGGTGAAGTCGTAACAAGGTAGCCGTACCGGAAGGTGCGGCTGGATCACCTCCTTTATAAGGAGAATTTATAAGAGGTTCCTCTCGCACTTGTTTTAATTTTTAATAGAGACATTATTTTATATGATGTCTCTATATTTTTAATATTAATAACTGATGGTGATCATCATGCAGGGCCTATAGCTCAGCGAGTTAGAGCGCACCCCTGATAAGGGTGAGGTCTCCTGTGCAAATCAGGATAGGCCCACCATATTTAAAAAATAGAAAGTTGAAATTTCAGATACTTTTAGAAATAAGAAAGTTTTTTATTCTCAAATTTTGAATCTCAATTTTTTGGGGATGTAGCTCAGTTGGGAGAGCACCTGCCTTGCACGCAGGGGGTCAGGAGTTCAAGTCTCCTCATCTCCATTTGTTATTGGTATTAACAGATCTTTGACAATTTTATTTAATGTATAAAAACACAATTTTAATTTAAACGAGTTAAAATTAGAAAATTAATGATAAATTATTTCAAGTAAAATGAAATAATATGGTCAAGCTATTAAGAGTGTATAGTGGATGCCTTGGCACTGAAACCGATGAAGGACGTTGTCAACTGCGATAAGCTTCGGGGAGGCGTAAACAGCCATTGATCCGGAGATTTCCGAATGGGGAAACCTAGCTAGAGTAATGTCTAGTTGCCCATATCTGAATACATAGGGTATGGATGGGAACCGGATGAAGTGAAACATCTCAGTAATCCGAGGAAAATAAAACAATAGTGATTTCCTAAGTAGTGGCGAGCGAACGGGAAATAGCCTAAACCTTTTAGATGTCAAGCCTACAAGCGTTGTCTGAGGGGTGTTGTGGGGTTTAATGTCTTATTTTGTAGAATAAGGAAGAAGTTACAAAGAGCTTTTTTAGTGGAATAAACTGGAAAGTTTAACCATAGAAGGTGATAGTCCTGTATGCGAAAAGAAAGTTCCTTCTTATTAAATACCCGAGTAATGCTGGGCACGTGAAATCCAGTGTGAATCTGCCGCGACCATGCGGTAAGGCTAAATATTAATCAGTGACCGATAGTGAACCAGTACCGTGAGGGAAAGGTGAAAAGTTCCCCGAGAGGGAAGTGAAATAGTACCTGAAACTGTACACTTACAAGCAGTCGGAGCCCTATGTTTACAAGGGTGACGGCGTGCCTTTTGTATAATGAACCAACGACTTATTTTGTGTAGCAAGGTTAAGTTGCCACTTAACGGTGTCAACGAAGCCGTAGGGAAACCGAGTCTTAATAGGGCGATTTAGTTGCATTGAATAGACCCGAAGCCAAGTGATCTAGCCATGGCCAGGATGAAGTCTCAGTAACATGAGATGGAGGTCCGAACTATTGAGTGTTGAAAAACTCTTAGATGAGCTGTGGTTAGGGGTGAAAGGCCAATCTAACTTGGTGATAGCTGGTTTTCCTCGAAATAGCTTTGGGGCTAGCCTCGTATAACTATGCAATGGTGGTAGAGCACTGAATGGAGCCGGGGGGCATACAGCCCTACCTCATCCAATCAAACTCCGAATGCTATTGTAATTATTACGGGAGTTAGACTATGGGGGATAAGCTCCATGGTCAAAAGGGAAAGAGCCCAGACCGTCTTCTAAGGTCTCTAAATATAGACTAAGTGGTAAAGGTTGTGGAATTACTTAGACAGCCAGGAGGTTGGCTTAGAAGCAGCCATCCTTTAAAGAAAGCGTAATAGCTCACTGGTCAAGTGATTCTGCGCCGAAAATTTCCGAGGCTCAAGTCTATTACCGAAGAAACGGGTTCTAGCTTATGCTAGAGCGGTAGAGGAACGTTCTGTTGTAGGTTGAAGCCTCATCGTGAGGAGGGGTGGACGAAGCAGAAGTGATTATGTTGGTATAAGTAGCGATAAAGCAGGTGAGAGACCTGCTCACCGAAAGTCTAAGGTTTCCTAGAGTAAAGTTAATCTGCTCAGGGTTAGTCGGTCCTAAGTTGAGTCCATGTTTAATGTGGGGTAGACGATGGATAATCGGTTAATATTCCGATACCACCAATAGCGCGTTATTAGCTAAGGGGGGACGCAGTAAGGTAAGCCATGCCTCTGATGGAATAGAGGCTCTAAGCTCGTAGGGGGATTATTTAGGTAAATCCGGATAGTCTTAACCCCGAGAAGTGAATGGGATTCCCGGAAGGGAGGAACTGGCCCAACTACACTGACGAGAAAAACCTCGTAGTAAGTTTTATTGGTGACCGTACCGCAAACCGACACAGGTAGACGAGGAGAAAATCCTAAGGTGCTCGAGAGAACTCTGGTTAAGGAACTCGGCAAATTAACTCCGTAACTTTGGAAGAAGGAGTGCCCCATTAATTTATAGGTCTTGCACCTAGAAGGTTAGAGGGGTCGCAGTGAAGAGGCCCAGGCGACTGTTTAACAAAAACACAGGACTCTGCAAAAATGTAATTTGATGTATAGGGTCTGACGCCTGCCCGGTGCCGGAAGGTCAAGGAGAGATGTTAGTTTCGGCGAAGCATTGAACTTAAGCCCCGGTAAACGGCGGCCGTAACTATAACGGTCCTAAGGTAGCGAAATTCCTTGTCGGGTAAGTTCCGACCTGCACGAATGGCGTAACGATCTGGGCACTGTCTCAACCAGAGACTCGGCGAAATTGTGATTCCTGTGAAGACGCAGGATACCTGCAGCAAGACGGAAAGACCCCGTGGAGCTTTACTATAGCTTAATATTGTATTATGGGTTAATATGTAGAGGATAGGTGGGAGGCTGTGAATCAGTCACGCCAGTGATTGTGGAGCCATCCTTGGAATACCACCCTTATTATTCTGTGATTCTAACCTAGAACCGTCATCCGGTTTAGGGACAGTGTTAGGTGGGTAGTTTAACTGGGGCGGTTGCCTCCTAAAATGTAACGGAGGCGCCCAAAGGTTCCCTCAGCATGTTTGGAAATCATGCGTTGAATGTAAAGGTATATGGGAGCTTGACTGCAAGACCTACAAGTCGAGCAGGTGCGAAAGCAGGGCTTAGTGATCCGGCGGTCCTGAATGGAAAGGCCGTCGCTCAACGGATAAAAGCTACCCCGGGGATAACAGGCTTATCTCGCCCAAGAGTTCATATCGACGGCGAGGTTTGGCACCTCGATGTCGGCTCATCACATCCTGGGGCTGAAGCAGGTCCCAAGGGTTCGGCTGTTCGCCGATTAAAGTGGTACGCGAGCTGGGTTCAGTACGTCGTGAGACAGTACGGTCCCTATCTGCTGCAGGCGTAGGATATTTGAGAGGATCTGTCCCTAGTACGAGAGGACCGGGATGGACAAACCGCTGGTGTGCCAGTTGTCGTGCCAACGGCATGGCTGGATAGCTAAGTTTGGCAGGGATAACCGCTGAAAGCATCTAAGTGGGAAGCCCACCTCAAGATAAGATATCCCTTCCGGTTTATCGGACTAAAGATTCCCAGGAGACTACTGGGTTGATAGGCTCGATGTGTAAGTCTAGTAATAGATTTAGCTTACGGGTACTAATAAATCGTGAGGCTTGACCATATTTTTTGATTTTATTTAATTAATTTAGCATAGTTTTTATATTAATTTACAGTTTCCTGGTGGTGATAGCAATGGTGAAATACCCGTTCCCATTCCGAATACGGAAGTTAAGCCCATTTGCGCTGATGGTACTATACTGGTAACGGTATGGAAGAGTAAGTAACTGCCAGGATTTTTTTAAATCTAATAGAGTTAATTTCTTATTTAACTTTACTAGATTTTTTATTTTATGGAGAGTTTACTTGATGTTTCTTTAGATATAGGAATAAGGATGAAATTAATAACTAATTTTTTTAAAGAAGTTTATGGCGAGTATAAAAAAGTTACTTGGCCTAGTAAAGAACAAACTATTGCTGCAACCATCATGGTTGTTATTATGGTTATATTTTTTGCTGTTTTTATTGGGCTTGTTGATTATTTTTTAACACTCATTATGGGAATTTTACTGAGGTAAAAATGAATAAAAAGAAGTGGTATGTCATTCATGCACGCACTCTTTATGAAGAAAAAGTTCGTGATCATATACTTAAAGAAGTTGAAGAAAAAAATATAAGTGATAAAATTGAAAAAGTTTTTGTTCCGACCGAAGATGTCGTAGAAATATATAAAAATAAAAAGCGGGTAAAAAAAAGAAATTTTTTTCCTGGCTATCTTTTAATTTATACAACTTTAGAGGATGATGTTTATTGGGTGGTTAAAAATACTCCTAATGTAACTGACTTTTTAGGGGGGAAAAGACCAGTCCCAATGCCAGATAATGAAGCGGAAGCACTGTTAGCTGATGTTGAAGGTATGGGAGACAGGAAACCAAAACCTGCTATTAGTTTCTATAAAGATGAGAATGTTCGAATTATAGAAGGAGTTTTCGCTAATTTTGTCGGCGTTGTTGATGAGGTTAATCCAGAGAAAGGGCGACTTTCTGTAATGGTTAGTATTTTTGGAAGAGCGACTCCTGTTGTTGTTGATTTTTTACAAGTTGAAAAAATTTAAATTTTATAAATTGATAGAGGCTACTGTTCTCTATCAAGAAATTATTTATAAGAGGTTGTAATATAATAATGTCTAAACCAATGAAAGCTATAGTTAAATTGCAAATTCCTGCTGGTGGAGCTAATCCTGCACCACCTGTTGGTCCTGCACTTGGGCAACATGGTGTTAATATTATGGATTTTTGTAAAGCTTTTAATGCTAAAACAGAAACCCATGAAAAAGGACTTTTAACTCCAGTTGTTTTAACAATTTATGAAGATCGTACTTTTGACTTTTTGACCAAAATGCCTCCTGCTCCAGTTTTAATAAAAAAAGCTGCAAAAATTGTTAAAGGTTCAGGGGAGCCTAATAAAGTTAAGGTTGGGAAACTAACTTTGGCTCAAGTTAAAGAAATTGCAAAAGTGAAAATGCCTGATTTAAATGCATTTACAGTTGAAGCATCTATGAAAATGATTATTGGTACTGCAAAAAATATGGGTGTTGATATCATAGATTAGTATTTAGATAACTAAACATACTACTTTTTATTATTTATTTTGTAGGAGTTCTTATATAAAAAGAACGCTTGAATTACAACGGAGGAACAATGCTAAAGGGAAAAAGAATCAAAGCGTCTTATAGCAAGATTGATAAAAATAAGGCTTACTTACTGGAAGATGCGGTAAGTTTACTTAAAAAATTTGCTCCAGCTAAGTTTGATGAAGCTGTTGATGTAGCAATTAACCTCAATGTTAATCCAAGAAGAGCTGAACAAAACATTAGGTCAACCGTTGTTCTTCCACATGGAACAGGCAAGACAAAAAAAATTGCTGTTGTCTGTAAAGGGGAAAAAGAGGTTCAAGCAAAAGAAGCTGGTGCTGATTTTGTGGGTTCTGATGATCTTTTAGAAAAAATTTCAAATGGTTGGTTTGATTTTGATATTTTAATTGCAACCCCTGATATGATGCGAGACCTTGGGAAGCTTGGTAAGCTTCTAGGACCAAGAAATTTAATGCCTAACCCAAAATCAGGGACAGTCACTATGGATATTACAAAAGCAGTTAATGAAGTTAAATCTGGTAAGGTTGAGTTTCGAGTTGACTCTTATGGTATTATTCATTCTTCTGCAGGGAAAATTTCATTTATAGCAGATAATCTTATTGGGAATATTCAAGCATTAGTTGATATTATTCTCAAGTTAAAGCCATCAACGGTTAAGGGGATATTTTTAAAAAATGTTACCATTAGCTCAACAATGGGTCCTGGAGTGAAAATAGATACGGCTTCATTTTTTAAATGATTTTATATCTTGTCAAAGACAGTAGGTGAGTTCTTATTTAAAAACTCTTAATTTCCTACCTAGATGAGTTTGTTTATAGTTTATTAACAAAAAACACTACTCTGTTACTTTGATGAATTGACAGAGTAGTGTTTTTTGTTTTTATATCAGCATATTGTATGCTAAGATAGTACTTTTTAATCAATAGAAAGAAATAAGAGGTTCTCTAGAATGAATAAGTTAGAAAAACAAGAATTAGTTGCTATATTAAAAGAGAAGTTACTTAACAAAAATTTCGTTTTGGCGGGGTTTAACGGTTTAACTGTTACGGAAACAAGCACTCTTAAAAATAACTTAAGAGAGGCTAATTGTGAGTCTATTGTCGTTAAAAATAGACTTTTAGCACTTGTTTTTAAAGAAATGAATCTTGAGGGGTATGATGAGTTTTTAAAGAATACAACTTTTTTGACTATTCAATATGACTCAAAATCTTTTGAAGCTATTAAGGTTTTAAAAAATTACTCCAAAGAAAATGAAAGTTTTTTTATTAAATCAGGGTATATTGATGGACAGACTCTTGATGTAGCGGCAATTAATAGAGTCGCAGATCTTCCTTCTAAGGAAGTTCTAATAGCTCAGCTCCTGGCAACAATGAATGCCCCAATATCAAACTTCGTATATGTATTAAATGGAAATATTTCAAAATTAGTATTGGCTCTTGAAGCTATCAAAAATAAAAAAGAACAAGTATATTAAAGATACTCACTTAGGAGGAGTTATTAAAATGACTAAAGAAGATTTCATTCAAGCAATAGAAAAAATGAGTGTTCTGGAATTATCAGAACTAGTAAAAGATTTAGAAGAAAAATTTGGTGTAAGTGCTACTCCAGTAGCCGTTGCAGGTGCAGGTGTTGTTGCAGGAGCTGCAGAAGAAGCCGTAGTTAAAGATAGTTTTGATGTTATTTTAACTGCAATAGGTGACAAAAAAATTCAAGTAATTAAAGTTGTTAGAGAGATAACAGCTCTTGGTCTTAAAGAAGCAAAAGATTTAGTCGAAGCAGCACCTAAAGCAGTGAAAGAAGGGCTAAGTAAAGCTGATGCTGAAGAACTGAAAACTAAGATTGAAGCATCGGGTGCTACTGTAGAGATTAAGTAGAATTTCTATTGTTTTTATTTTTTGCATTGTAACCATTATTGGACATTATCTATATTTTCAAGGGCGTATTTTTATACGCCCTTATTATGCTTTATATAGGCTTATAATTTTTTACTGATTATTTAATAGAAATTAATTTATTTCTATAAATTTATTGTTTATTGAATTGGTTTTGGCTTAAAGAATGCACTTTAATTGATTTGGACCAGACAATTAATTGCCTGGCTTAGCTACAACAAGGAGGACTTGATGGGAAATATGAAAAATATGGTTAATTTTGCTCGGATCCCCAAGGTTTTAGAACTGCCTGATTTAGTCGCTATGCAGAAACAATCTTATGTTGATTTCTTGCAGACGGAGATAGATGGAGAGAAGAGAACTATAAAAGGATTACAAGCATCTTTTTTGGATGTTTTTCCTGTTACTAATTCTGATGAAACTTTGATTTTAGAGTTTGTGAAATATGTACTTGGAGAATCTAAGTACAGCGAAGATGAGGCTATTTCTAAGGATGTCACATACACTGTACCACTGAAAGCCGTAATGAGACTTAGTCAAAAAGATATTTCAAATAATATTAAGCAAATTACTGAACAAGAGATATTTATTTGTGATTTACCAATGATGACAGAAAAGGCAACATTTATTTTTAATGGTGCTGAACGTGTGATTGTTAGCCAGATGCATCGTTCTCCTGGAGTCATTTTTGAAGCAGATAATGATAAAGTTATTTCTTCTTTTGGAAAAAAACTTTATTTTGCAAGGCTTATTCCATATAGAGGAGCATGGATTGAATTCGAGTATGATTTAAATAATATTTTATATGTAAGAATAGATAAAAAGCGTAAAATTCCTGCAACAGCATTATTACGAGCTTTGGGTATTGAATCTAATCAGGATATTTTAGAGCTTTTCTATAATACGACAAAAAAATCAGTCTCTAAAAATATTATTGGTATGTACTTAGCTGAGGATGTAATTGATAAAGAGACAGGGGAGATTTTATATGAAGCAGGAGCTATTTTATTAAAAGAAAAAGTTGACTTATTGAAAGAAAAAAATATTTCTAAAGTTACTATAATTGAGTTAGATGATCTGACAAACGATATTACTATTCTTAATACTTTGGCTAAAGATACTTCAAGGACTATTGATGAAGCAGTTTTTGATATTTATAAAAAATTACGTTCACAAGAGTTTGTTACCCCTGAACAAGCTAAAATTTATTTTTATAACTTAATTTTGGAAAATGTTCGGAAGTATGATTTAACTCGTGTTGGTCGATATAAGATTAACCGAAAGCTTAAACCAATTTTTGAAGAATTTAAGAATAATAAAAATTGTAATCTAGAGATTCCTGATGAAAATCGTAGAACATTAAGTGTTACTGATATTGTTGCTACAGTTAAATATTTGATAAACCTTAATAATGAGCAAGGTGGAGAAGTCGATGATATTGATCACTTAGGAAATCGTAGAATTCGTTCTGTTGGTGAGCTTTTGGAGAATCAGATCCGTGTAGGGCTTGCACATATGACTAGATTAATTAGAGAAAAAATGAATATGCAAGATCGTGATAAGATGACGATTAGGAACTTGGTTAATTCTGCCCCTCTTGTTGGTATTGTCCGCAAGTTTTTTGGAACTTCACAGCTATCACAGTTTATGGATCAAATTAATCCTCTTTCTGAATTGACACATAAGCGTAGACTTTCTGCGCTTGGACCTGGTGGGTTAAATAGAAAACGTGCAGGCTTTGAAGTTCGAGATGTTCACTATACTCATTATGGTCGAGTATGTCCTGTAGAGACTCCCGAAGGTCCAAATATTGGTTTAATCACCTCTCTTGCCTGCTATGCAAAGGTTAATGAATATGGCTTAATTGAATCTCCTTACCGTAAAGTTATAGAGGGCAAAGTGACCGATGAACTCCACTATTTAACAGCAAATGATGAAGATGGAAATATTGTGGCTCAGGCTAATTCTGTTATTGATGAGGCAGGAAAACTTAGCTCTGATTTAGTTGCTGCTCGTAATTTGGATAACTATCCATTAGTTTCTCCTAGAGAAGTTGATTATATGGATATTACCCCTATCCAAGTGGTAAGTCCATCAACAGCTTTGATTCCGTTTTTAGAGCATGATGATGCAAATCGTGCACTTATGGGTGCAAATATGCAGCGTCAGGCAGTCCCTTTAATGATTACTCAAAAACCTGTTGTTGCTACTGGAATTGAAAGTGTTGTTGCCAGAGATTCTGGTTCCGCAGTGATTGCTGAGGAAGAAAGCACAATTATTAGTGTTAGTGCGGATAAAGTTGTTGTCTATACGAAAGAAGAGAAAACTATTAAAATATATAAATTAAAAAAGTATGCTAGATCTAATCAGAATACTTGCATTGATCAAAAGCCTCTTGTTCAGATTTCTGATAATCTTAATAAAGGTGATGTAATTGCTGATGGTGCAGCAACGGATGATGGACAGTTGGCACTTGGTAAAAACTTGATGGTTGCATTCATGCCCTGGGAAGGATATAATTTTGAGGATGCTATTCTTTTAGGTAAAAACTTAGTTTGTGATGACACCTTAACTTCTATGCATATTTTAGAGTTTGAAGTTGAGGCACGAGACTTGAAAATGGGTGTAGAAGAGATTACTCGTGATATCCCTAATATTGGAGAAGAGGCTCTTCGAAACCTTGATGAGCATGGAATCATTCGTGTTGGTGCTGAAGTCGAAGCTGGAGATATTTTAGTGGGGAAAGTTACCCCTAAAGGAGAACAGCTTACTACTCCTGAAGAAAGACTTTTAAAAGTTATTTTTGGTAAAAAAGCGGAAGATGTACAAGATGTATCGCTCAAAGCTTCTCCAGGTGTTAGAGGGAAAGTATTAGATGTTACAGTCTTATCTCGGAAGGATAAACTTTCTAAAAAAGAAGAGAATAACCATCTTAAAAAAATTGAAAGTAAGTACAATAAATTTTTCCTTGATCTTGCTAATGAGAAAAATGAGCAAATTGAAGGATTGAAAGTAAAGAATACAAAAAAATCTGAGATTGATATTTTTAATACTTATTATGAGCATAAGGAAGAGCAACTTGAAAAATTAAAAGTTAAAGAGATAGATGCTCTTAAGCAGGATGATGACCTCCCGATTACAGTGAATAAGGTTGTCAAGGTTTATATTGCGACTAGAAGGAAAATTTCTGTTGGTGACAAGATGGCTGGACGTCATGGGAACAAAGGTATTGTCGCAAAAATTCTCCCATCAGAAGATATGCCTTATCTTCCTGATGGAACCCCTGTTGATGTCGTTTTAAGTCCGCTTTCTATCCCTTCGCGGATGAATGTAGGGCAGGTTCTTGAAACTATCCTTGGTTGGGCAGGAATGACTATAAATACTCAGATGATCACGCCTGTTTTTGATGGTGCTAGTGAGGAAGATATCCTTGGAAAAGTTGAAGAAGCTAAGGAGTTTTTAAGAAAAGAAAAAGGATATAAGGACTCCTATTTACCTGATAGTTACTGTAGAACTACACTTTTTGATGGTAGAACTGGAGAACAGTTTAGTGAAAAAGTTACTGTGGGTTATATGTATATGTTAAAGCTTGCACATTTAGTCGATGATAAAATTCATTCTCGTTCTACGGGTCCATACTCACTGATTACAAGACAGCCATTAGGTGGTAAAGCACAGTTTGGTGGTCAACGACTTGGTGAGATGGAAGTTTGGGCTATTGAAGGTTATGGTGCAAGTCATGTTCTTCAAGAATTTTTGACTGTAAAAAGTGATGATGTTAATGGGCGTACAAAAATGTATGAGGCTATTATTAAGGGAGAGATATTATCTGAACCAGGGATTCCTGAGTCATTTAAAGTCCTTGTTAAAGAGCTTCAAAGTTTATGTATTAATATTGAATTACTGAAAGAAAGTTCATAGACATTTTGTGTCTATTAAAAATAGTTACGGTTGCATTTAATATAGGGCTAAGGAAATATTCTGAGGTCTATACTTGTAATTTTTAATTAATCAAAGGTAGGGGGTGTCTCCTTGGCTAGAGTTTCTAAAACTAAACTAAGAATGCGTAGAAAAATTATTGACAATATTAACTTTTCTAATTTTGGTGCCATCAAGTTAGGTATTGCATCTGCTGAGATAATCCGTGGTTGGTCATATGGTGAAGTCAAAAAAGCAGAAACTATTAATTACCGAACATTTAAACCGGAAAGAGATGGTTTGTTTTGTGAGAAAATTTTTGGACCAATTCGTGACTGGGAATGTAACTGTGGAAAATATAAATGGATTAAGCATAAGGGTGTTATTTGTGATAGATGTGGGGTTGAAGTTACAGAGTCTAAAGTTCGGCGTGACAGAATGGCGCATATTGACTTAGCTGAGCCTGTTGCACATGTTTGGTATTTAAGGAAATCACCTTCAAGAATTGGTGTTCTTTTAAATATGAAACTGGGTGATATTGAAAAGATTGTTTATTTTTCACGGCATGTTGTGTCTGATCCAGGGAATACTAATTTAAAGTATAAGCAGCTTTTATCTGAAGAGGAATATCAAGAAGCTCGCGAAAAATATGGCTCGTCTTTTGAGGCAGGAATTGGTGGGATTGCTATTAAAAATCTTTTGAGTGAAGTAGATTTAGTTGTCCTATCTGAGGAAGTAAGAGAGCAGGTCAAAAATACTAAGTCAGATACAACTCGAACCCGCTTAGTTAAGCAGTTGCGTGTTGTTGATGCCTTTGCAAAATCTGGTAACAATCCAGAGAATATGGTTATGGATGTTGTCCCTGTTATTCCTCCTGATTTAAGACCTCTAGTGCCTTTAGAAGGCGGAAGGTTTGCATCCAGTGATTTAAATGATCTTTATAGGCGTATTATTAATAGAAATAATCGTTTAAAACATATTATGAGTCTAAGAGCCCCTGAAGTTATGATTTATAATGAAAAAAGACTTTTGCAAGAAGCTGTTGACGCTCTTTTTGAAAATGGATCTAGAAATAGAATAGTCGTAGGATCAGGGAATAGACCTTTAAAGTCATTATCAGACACTCTTAAAGGTAAGCAAGGTAGGTTTAGGCAAAACCTTTTAGGGAAACGAGTTGATTATTCTGGGCGTTCCGTTATTGTAGTTGGACCAAGCTTAAAGTTGCATCAATGCGGTTTACCTAAAAAAATGGCATTAGAGTTATTTAAGCCATTTATTATTCGTGAGTTAATTGAGCAAAACATAGCTAGCTCCTTAAAAACTGCTAAAAAAATGCTAGATAAAACTATTCCTGAAGTTTGGGATATTTTAGAGAAGGTTAGTAAGCATCATCCTGTTTTGCTTAATCGTGCTCCAACACTTCATAGGTTGGGTATTCAAGCCTTTGAGCCTGTTTTAGTAGAAGGAAAAGCAATCCAGTTACACCCTTTAACATGTGCCGCTTTTAATGCAGATTTTGATGGTGATCAAATGGCCGTGCATTTACCGCTTTCTATGGAAGCGCAACTTGAAGCCAAAATGTTGATGCTTGCTACTAACAATATTTTGTCACCCTCAAGTGGTAAACCAATTGCTGTCCCTTCACAGGATATGGTTTTGGGCTGTTATTATATGACTAAACCTAAGGTAGGTTGTAAGGGTGAGGGTATGGTTTTTAGCTCAACTGATGAGCTGGAAGTTGCTTTTAACTTAGCAAAAGTTGACTTACATGCGGCTATTAAGATTCGTTGGCATGGCAAGATGATCGATACCACTGTTGGGCGTGTTTTATTTAATACGAATATTCCCCAAGAGCTTGCCTTTATCAATCATGTCATCACTAAAAAAAGTATTGCTAAATTGATTGAAAATTCATATAAGGAGTTTGGAAAAGATAAAACTGTAGAGCTTTTAGATAGTCTAAAAAGTATGGGGTATCATTACTCTACTTTGGCAGGTGTTTCTATTTCTTTGGCAGACATGTTGATTCCAGGAGATAAAAATAAAATTATTAATAATGCTAAAGCTGAGGTTAAGTCTATTATGGATCAAGCTCAAATGGGTGTTATCACTGAGTCTGAAAGGTATAATAAAGTAATTGATATTTGGACACATGTTACGGATGAAATTGCTGATGAGATGTTTGCATCTTTAAAAGTTAAGGATGAAAGTGAGTATAAAGAGGGAGAGTCTAAGTTTAACTCCATTTATATTATGGCAGATTCTGGTGCTCGTGGTAGTAAGCAGCAGATTAGGCAGCTTGCAGGGATGAGAGGCTTGATGGCGAAACCTCAGAAAAAACTATCTGGTGGGGTTGGTGAGATTATTGAGTCACCTATTACAGCTAATTTTAGAGAGGGATTGACTGTGCTTGAGTACTTTATTTCCACGCATGGTGGACGTAAAGGTCTCGCTGACACAGCACTTAAAACGGCCGATGCTGGATACTTGACTCGTCGTTTAGTTGATATATCGCATGATATGGTTATCACAATTGAAGATTGTGGGACTGTTAATGGTATTAAAATTGGGGCTTTGCAGGAAGGTGATGATGTTATTGAAACCCTAGAGGAACGAGTAGTTGGTCGGGTGTCTCTTGATAATGTTGTTGGACTCATTGAAGCTGAAAATGGTGAATTTAAAGAAGAATTGATTGTTGTTGAGGATGAAGTTATTACTGAAGAAAATGCAGCAAAGTTAATGAAGGCTGGGATTGAAAAAATTAGACTTAGATCAATTTTAACTTGTGAAGCAGCAAATGGTTTATGTCAAAAATGTTATGGTATTGCTATGCCTACGGGGAAAATGGCAGAAGTTGGTGATGCTGTGGGAATTATTGCGGCCCAATCAATTGGTGAACCGGGAACACAGTTAACACTTCGTACTTTTCATATTGGTGGAACAGCAAGCCGTGTTGTTTTAGACTCTTCAATTATTGCAAAAAATGATGGCACGCTTCAATATCATAATATTAGAACACTGAAAAATGAGAAAGGGGAACTGATAGTCGTCAGCAGAAGTGGAGAGGTTAGTATTAAAGGAAAAGGTAAAAAAGCTGCGAAAGAGATTTATTTTATTCCATATGGGGCTAAACTTTTTCTTGAAGATAATACGAATGTAACGGAGAAAGACTCTATTGCAGAGTGGGATCCTTACAGTATGCCAGTTGTTGCTGAAGTTGCAGGTAAAATAAAATGGAAAGAAATTGTTGAAGGTAAAACTATGCAACAAGAGAAGAATAGAATTACTGGCATGGTAGAAACTGTGATCTTAGAACATAGGGGATCAGAGCGTCTTAATCCTCAGTTAATAATTGAGGATAAAAAAGGTGAGAATACTAACTACCCATTACCTGTTGATTCCTATATTGTCGTTTCTGATAAAGCTAATATTACTCCGGGTACAGTAATTGCAAAGATTCCTCAGGAGGTTAGTAAGACTAAAGATATTACTGGGGGACTACCTAGAATAGCGGAATTATTTGAAGCTCGTAAACCAAAGAATATTTGTATTGTTTCTGAGATTGATGGAGTTGTTAGCTTAGAAATTACAGACAAATCTTTTATGAAAGTTGTTGTAAAAAGCGATAATGGAGTTGCAAGAGATTATATTATTCCACAAGGCAAACATTTAGTCGTTTATGAAGGAGACCGTGTCCGTGCTGGAGATGCTTTAACTGATGGAGCAGTAAACCCTCATGATATTCTTAAGGTGAAAGGGGATAAAGCTGTACAAGAATATTTGTTGAATGAAATTCAAGAGGTATACAGACTACAAGGTGTAATAATCAACGATAAACATATTGAAGTTATTGTTAGGCAGATGCTTGCCAGTTATAGAATTGACCAACCTGGAGATAGCGAGTTTTTGGTTGGCGAAATGATTAATCGTTTTAAATTTTATAAAGTTAATGAAGAGTTGATATCAAAGGGACTAGAACCAGCAGTTGCAAGTCCATTATTACTTGGTATTACTAAAGCATCTTTAAATTCGGATAGTTTTATCTCAGCAGCATCATTTCAGGAAACCACTAAGGTTTTGACTGATGCCAGTGCTAATGGATTAGAAGATCCTTTGGTCGGATTAAAGGAAAATGTGATCATTGGTCATTTGATCCCTGCAGGCACCGGCTTTAGAAAAGCTGAATAATAAATTTGACATTAGTAGGCTAAATATGTTAAATAATATAATCTTTTTTTTAGGGGAGAGTTAAGTGTTAACGATAAATCAGTTAGTTCGTAATGGTAGAAAAAGAATTTTTAAAAAAGGGAAAACTCCTGCGATGCAGAAATGTCCGCAAAAAAGAGGGGTTTGTACAAGGGTCTATACAACTACACCTAAAAAGCCTAACTCGGCACTTCGAAAGGTTGCTCGTGTTAAGTTAACTAATGGGATGGAAGTTTCTGCCTATATTCCTGGTATGGGGCATAAGTTACAGGAGCATTCTATCGTTATGATTCGAGGTGGTAGAGTAAAAGATTTACCTGGTGTTCGGTATCATATTATTAGAGGGACTCTTGATGCTACCGGTGTTGAAGGTCGGAATCAAGGTAGATCAAAATATGGAGCAAAAAAACCAAAATAGGAACAAGGTTATTGCCTGTCCCTGATAACTTATAAGGAAAATAATATGTCCAGAAAGAAAAAAAGACAAGATCGAGGGTTGCAGCCAGATGTTAGATATAAGAGTCTGCTTGTAAGTAATTATATTAATAGAATTATGTATAATGGTAAAAAGAATATTGCGACTAATTTAGTTTATAGTGCAATGGATACCTTAAAAGAAAAGTTAAAAGAAGATCCTTTAAAGGTTTTGATTAAAGCAACAGAAAATGTGAAACCACAGCTTGAAGTTAAAGCTAGAAGAATAGGTGGAGCTACTTATCAAGTTCCTATTGAGGTTGATCCTTTACGTGCGAATGCTTTAGCTCTACGATGGATTATTAAGTTTTCAAGAGATAAAAAAGGTAGAACTTTTTCTGAGAAATTATCATCAGAGTTAATAGATGCTTATAAAGAGCAAGGTTCAGCAATCAAAAAAAGAACAGATACACATAAGATGGCGGATGCGAATAAAGCATTCGCACACTATAAGTGGTAAAAAGGGACAATTATAATGAGCGAAAAAAATATACCGTTAAAAAAATTTAGAAATATTGGAATTATTGCACATATAGACGCAGGAAAAACAACAACTACAGAGAGGATTCTTTATTATACGGGGACTATCCATAAGATTGGTGAGGTTCATGATGGTGCAGCTACTATGGATTGGATGGCACAAGAGCAGGAACGAGGGATTACAATTACTTCTGCTGCGACTACGGCTATTTGGAATGACTGTCGTATTAATATTATTGATACTCCCGGACATGTTGACTTTACTGCTGAAGTAGAGAGGTCTTTGAGAGTTTTAGATGGTGCCGTCGTTGTTTTATGTGCAGTCGGTGGTGTTCAGCCACAATCTGAAACAGTTTGGAGACAAGCCAATAAATATAAAGTTCCTAGAATGTTATTTGTTAATAAAATGGATCGAACAGGTGCTGATTTTTTTGCTGTTGAAAAAGACTTACATGAAAAATTACAATGTAATGCCGTTTCTATTCAAGTTCCCATTGGTGCGGAAGCAGACTTTTCAGGGTTGATTGATTTAGTCACGATGAAAGCTGTAAAGTATAGTGATGATGATGGCAGAAATTTTGAAGAAATTTTAATCCCTGAAGAACTCAAAGAGAAAGCCCAAGAGTATAGAGAAAAAATGTTAGAGCAGATTGTGGAAGTGGATGATGTTTTAATGGAAAAATACCTTGCTGGAGAAGAATTAACTGAAGCTGAAATTATTGGAGCATTAAGAAAGGGTGCGCTTGAAGCTAAATTTATGCCAATGCTATGTGGCTCTGCTTTTAAGAATAAAGGGGTTCAGCAGTTGTTAGATGCCATTAACGCTTATATGCCATCTCCACTTGATGTGCCTGCTATTGAAGGGCTTAATGAAGCGGGTGAAGTTGAACAGCGAAAATCTGACCCAAACGGTTCTTTTAGTGCTCTTGTTTTTAAGGTTGTGACAGATCCATTTGTTGGGAAGCTTTCTTATATTAGAGTTTATTCTGGAAAACTTGATGCCGGTTCTTATGCATTAAATGCAAATAAAGACTCTAAGGAACGAATTAGCCGTATTTTAAGGATGTATTCTAATAGCCGAGAGGAAGTGAAAAGTGTTTCTGCTGGCGAAATTGTAGCACTTATAGGTCTTAAAAATAGTATTACAGGAGAAACATTGTGTGGAGAAAAGTCTAAGGTTATACTTGAATCAATGGATTTTCCTGAGCCTGTAATTTATTTAGCGATAGAGCCTAAATCTAAAGCAGATGAAGAAAAGCTAGGTGTTGCATTAGGTCGTTTATCGGAGGAAGATCCAACTTTTAGTGTTAAAACAGAGGAGGAAACAGGTCAAACAATTATTGGTGGTATGGGAGAGCTTCACTTAGAGATTCTCGTTGATAGAATGCAGAGAGAATTTAATGTTGAAGCTAATATTGGACAACCTCAAGTTGCTTACCGTGAGGCGATTACCTCTGCTCTTAAGCAAGAAGGAAAATATATTAAACAATCTGGTGGTCGTGGTCAGTATGGACATGTTTGGCTGAATATTGAACCTATTCCTTTAGAAGAGGATGTTGATTTTGAGTTTGTTAATAAGATTGTTGGTGGAACAATCCCAAGAGAATATATTCCATCAGTTGAAAAAGGTGCAAAAGAAACTCTTGATTGTGGTCCACTTGCAGGATATCCTGTTACAGGTGTAAAAGTGACGCTCTATGATGGATCATTTCACGATGTAGATTCTAGTGACTCTGCTTTTAAAATAGCGGCTTCAATGGCGATGAAAAGTGGTATGAAAAAAGCAAGACCTAAAATTTTAGAGCCAATAATGGCGGTAGAAGTGACTTCTCCAGAAGATTATATGGGAGATATTATAGGAGATTTAAGCTCTAGGCGTGGAAAAGTCGCTGGAATAGAGCATAAAGGAAATACTCAGATTGTAAAAGCTGATGTTCCTTTAGCTGAAATGTTTGGTTATGCGACAAATGTAAGGTCTCTTTCACAGGGAAGGGCCACTTATAGCATGGAGTTTGCAAAGTATGAAGCAGTTCCTGCAACTATTGAGGAACAAATCCGGACAAAAGCCGGGACAGCAACCACTTAGAAGTTCAAAGTAATGAATAAATTTATGTAGATAATAAAAATTTTATTTGTCTACAAATTTAGAAGGAGAAATAAAAATGGCAAAAGAAATGTTTGTAAAATCTAAATCGCATCTAAATATAGGGACAATAGGACATGTAGATCATGGGAAAACAACCTTGACAGCAGCAATACTGAATTACCTAGCAGCAGCGGGAACAGCAGA
>JAAEPJ010000410.1 GCA_024222485.1 bacterium
GCCCATGGTTTTGGTCAAAATTCGCCCCAAATAGATGGTTTCAAGAAGGCTTGTAGTCTAGACATAACTGTTAAGGAAGCATTAATAGGCTAAAATAGCCTTGGAAAATGCACAAAACAACCAATGATATTTTCCTTGAAAATCAGGCAAAATTTGGAAAAAAGCCTGATGGTTAGCCCATGGTTTTTGGTCAAAATTCGCCCCAAATAAATGGTTCCAAGAAGGCTTTTAGTCTAGTCATTACTGTTCAGGAAGCATTAATAGGCTATAATAGCCTTTGAAAATGCACAAAACCACCGATGATATTTACCTTGAAAATCAGGCGAAATTTCGAAAAAAGCGTGATGGTTAGCCCATGGTTTTGGTCAAAATTCGCCCCAAATAGATGGTTTCAAGAAGGCTTGTAGTCTAGACATAACTGTTAAGGAAGCATTAATAGGCTAAAATAGCCTTGGAAAATGCACAAAACCAACGATGATATTTTCCTTGGAAATCAGGCAAAATTTGGAAAAAAGCCTGATGGTTAGCCCATGGTTTTTGGTCAAAATTCGCCCAAAATAAATGGTTCCAAGAAGGCTTTTAGTCTAGTCATAATTGTTCAGGAAGCATTAATAAGCCATAATAGCCTTGGAAAATGCACAAAACCACCGAGGATATTTTCCTTCAAAATCAGGCAAAATTTAGAAAAAAGCCTGATGGTTAGCCCATGGTTTTTGGTAGAAATTCGCCCCAAATAAATGGTTCCAAGAAGGCTTTTA
>JAAEPJ010000411.1 GCA_024222485.1 bacterium
TCTGCTGTTCCCGCTGCTGCTAGGTAATTCAGTATTGCTGCTGTCAAGGTTGTTTTCCCATGATCTACATGTCCTATTGTCCCTATATTTAGATGCGATTTAGATTTTACAAACATTTCTTTTGCCATTTTTATTTCTCCTATTTTATAAAGATTCCAGAACAATGGTCTTTACTCTTATCACTTATAAAATATCTGTATTATAGCTTCTTTCATCAATAGACTTAAGCTACTCTCAATAAAATATAGTTATTAGCATATAATTATATATTAAAAATTAAAAAAAATCTAAATTATTTTATCAAGTCGATAGCTCTTGCACCAACCATTGCAGCATTATCCGTACAAAATGGTCGGGGAGGAAAATGGCAGGCAATCATTGAATCTTTTGCAAGTTTACAAACAGCATCCCTTAACTGCGAATTTGCTGCTACGCCACCAGAAAGCATTATAGTTTGTATCCCAAATTCCTTAATCCCTTTCTTCATTTTTCTTAATAAAACCTCAACGACTACATCTTGAAAGGAAGCGGCCAAAATATGCTTATCCTCAAGAGTAAACTTTTTCTTTTTAAAAACTTGCAAAACAGCTGTTTTAAGCCCACTAAAACTAAAGTCATAGGTATGAGACATAAATGGCTTAGGAAGAGTTACCCTTCCTGTTGTTTCAGCAGAAATTTTATCAATAACAGGGCCCCCAGGATATCCTAAATCAAGTAACTTCCCAACTTTGTCAAAAGCCTCACCAACGGCATCGTCACGCGTTCTTCCTAAAATATAAAAATCAGAATAAGAGTTCATGAAGTAAAGATCCGTATGCCCCCCAGATACTAACAAAACAAGTGCCGGAAACCTTGGCTTAAATATCTCTGTATTCGGTTTGTATTTCATGAAGTTAGCCCAAATATGTGCATCTAAATGATCAATTTCAATAAGCGGCTTTTTTAAGGCATACGACAAAGCCTTAGCCGTCATAACTCCAACTAAAAGAGAACCGGCAAGACCAGGCTTTACCGTTACAGCAATCGCATCAATATCATCAAAGCTACAATCTGCTTTAACGAGTGCTTCGCTAATAATAAAATTAATATTTTCCAAATGATGCCTTGATGCAAGCTCTGGCACAATTCCATTATACTCACGATGTACATCATATTGTGACTGCACAATATTAGCAATAATTGCTTTATTAGAGTCAATGATTGCACAGGAAGTATCATCACAAGAAGTCTCAATTGCCAAAATTTTTTTGATATTATCCAACTGGGTAAAACTCCCTACTTTAAAACTCTTCTTTAACACTTCATCTCTTAAGATATTCTAACGGAATCCTTTCCTATTAAAGTATCAAATATTTGCTAAACTATCTCAAACTTTATTCGTTTTTTATTAAAAGAAACCAAACTCTGATCAACTGCAAGTGCTAAATTCTTAGACTTAATATGACCAATAATCAATATCCCTTTATTTTCCTCTGCATAGACCAAAGACTTATCCAAATTCTTCACAATCTCAAACATATCATCATTATCATCAAGTATAACTTTATTTTCAGTAAAGTTAATTATTTTTTTCCCAAGAGAATTAAGTTTTTTTTCTAATGATAACCGATCTAAATTATCATCAATCTTAACAGGAAAAATTGCATGACAATTATTAAAAATAATAGGGTTAATATCCGCCAGAGAGTACTCCTCATCTAATTTCTGTTTAAGGATAAAACTAAAATCTTTATTATTCTTTACAAGAATAGTATTCATCAACTTTAAATCCTCTGTAGCATTATTTTCTACGAGGATATTTAAAGGTATCTCCCAGCTTAAAAATTTATAAATATCTTCAGCAATAGCTCCTTTTGTATCTAAAAGCAGATACACTGAAGAAACGACCTTATCAAATGCCAAATTAATTTTCAACTGCACACCCAACCCAGCTTCAACAATAATTTGATTATTGATCCTGTATACTTTAAATTCAGATTTAAAAAATTTATGTAAATCATAAAAAAATCCATCAAAAGACATATTTACAAACAGTGTAATTAAAACTTCATCTTCTGCTTGCCACTCCAATGCACGTTCGATCTCTTTTAAATTCATAAATTTATCTATATTCTCTTTTAAAACTGCTCTTGTTCGTTTTTTATAATATGAAACATAAAAAACCGCACAAGAAATAAAAACAACTAAAAGAACTGAAATAAAAATTTTATTAAACATATCCTCCTCCAATAAATACACTCTTTCTCTTATATATTAAAGCTTAAATACTCGTTCTGAAAACACAGGAAATTCACATAAGTACAAATGGTGCCAATCAATAGTCTCAAAAACTTCTAAAGCACTTTTCGAATAATTATATTTAGACCAGATTGTATTACATACCAAATCTGCCAACTGAATATTGAAATTACTGCTTGATTCAAGGTAATCCGCATAAAAATACATATGATCTTTAACAAATAAATGATAGTTAAATTCAATATTAATATAATCTTCTAATGAATTTTTAGAAGCGACTTTAATACTTCTATTATCTAGCAGCAAGCCGATCTTTAAAGTATGATTATTAATAATATTCTTTTGTGCTAATGAAAGCAATAAAATTTTTATTAGATAATTATAAAATAAATTAACTCGTGTAATCTTACGGTAAAGCTTTTCTTTATCCACAACAATAGCAAGAAACCTCATATTGGGGAGTTGCTTTTGAATTTCATTTAATAAAAAGATTTTATCATCTCGCTTCATGTGTGAAGCTTTAAGCTCTTTACCTAAAGAAAAATTCCGCATTCTTTTAAGGTGTAAGTTCGCTTTTTTATATTTTTTATATAAGAGTAAAAGCTTTTCTGTAATGACACCGCCAATGACAAAAAACCGATCTGGCGAGTTCTGATGCATATTGCCTGACTCATCTAAAAAAATAGAAAGCTCTCTCATAATTCATCCTCATACAGCATAAATATTTAAACTGTTATAAAAAAAATAATTCTAAAAAAATATTTTCAATAATACTTTTATTTTTAATTAGCGTGCCTTTTTGAATAAATATTAAGCATAATACCAATTATTATAGAATTCATAACAAATGATGACCCCCCATAACTTACAAATGGCAGTGGAACTCCAGTGACAGGCAAAAGCCCAAGAACAAAGCCTATATTAAGAATAACAAAAAATGCAAACATTATCAAAAATGCCGTGGATAGTGTGCT
The DNA here is from genome assembly GCA_024222485.1 of bacterium. Classification (GTDB taxonomy): domain Bacteria; phylum RUG730; class RUG730; order RUG730; family JAAEPJ01; genus JAAEPJ01. Next base: position 3,213 of record JAAEPJ010000411.1, read on the forward strand.
ACCAAACCTATCCCGCGCAGTAAGAGCAATCTTAAACATCCTAAAACAAATCGCTAAAAACAATATAAGCACAATACCAGCAACTAAAAAACCACCCTCCTCAGCAATAACGGAAAAAATAAAATCTGTATGTCTCTCTGGCAGAAACCCCAGTTGGGATTGCGTTCCCTCTTGGATACCTTTACCAAAGGCGCCACCAGACCCAACAGCAATTTTTGATTGTATCACATTATAGCCAGCTCCAAGTTTATCTATCTCAGGATTTAAAAATACCATAATCCTATTGCGCTGATAATCTTTGAGAAAAGTATCGGTCAACTGACCTAATCCTAGCGCAACTAAGCCAACAAAAAAAATATAAATAAAAATGACTAAGTTTACTCTAGAAAATATTTTTTTAAAAGCAAAATAAATCAAACCCGCAGTTAACGAAAAACATAATAATAAAAACCAAAAATTAAGATACGGCAAACATTCTTGAAAATAAAGCATACACCAGGTTTTATAAAATGGAATAAATCCAGTCAAAAATATCAAAAAAAATGTAGCAAAAAGATATGTTTTACGCACCCCGATAACATACAAAACCCCAAACAAAACAGGGAAAAAAGCAAGTACAGCACCAAAATCTGGTTGCATAAGTATCAAAACAAGGCTAGGAAACATCCATAATAATGCATAAAAAAAATTTGTTAATGTCTGACGAAAACGATTATTTTTTTCTAAAAATACACAAAACATCATAATGGTTGCAAAACGCGCAAACTCAGCAGGCTGAAATGAAAATATTCCAACACTAAGCCAACTCTTAGCCCCTCGCACTGAGACACCAAAAATCAAAACAAAAAGTAACAGACCAATTCCTAACCAATAAAGATATTTAGCAAAAAGAAAATAAGAAAGATAGTCAAGCTTAGAAAAAAGAAACATACAAAAAAAACCAAAAAAAACAGCAAATAGCTGCTTACTAAATAACATAGTAAAATTAGACATATTACGTGTTGCACTAAATAAATAAATTAAACCAATTCCACTGAGGACTATTAGCATTAAAATTAAATACCAATCCACCCCTTTAAAGGAGCCTATTAATGTCCTATTTTTAGTAAAAAAACTCAGACAAACCATACACTTCACATCCCTACACTAATATTTTTTTATTATTGACACGCTTTAAAAACTTCTTGTGCAATTGGTGCAGCAATGCTGCCTCCACCGCCACCATTCTCAATTAAAATACAAACAATAAATTTAGGATCGTCAAACGGTGCAAAGCCAAGAAACCAAGCATGATCTTCTCCATGTGGATTTTCTGCTGTCCCAGTTTTACCACAAACATCAAATCCTGATACAGCTGCAGCCTGACCTGTCCCATCATTAACAGTCTCAAACATTGCCCTTAAAATAAAATCCTTAGTCTTTGTCGCAACTTTAAGTTTTGATTTTTTATGTTTTTTCTTATGCTTACCTTTTACGAGGAAGGGAGTTATCGCCTTATTTTCATTTAATAAAATCAAAAGCATCCTTGCAACCTGAAGTGGTGTTGACAAAATAAATCCCTGACCGATACTGGCATTAACAGTATCACCATTATACCAATTAACTCCAAACTTCTTTTTTTTCCAGGCTCTTGTCGGCAAAAATCCTCTTGCCTCATATGGCAAGTCAATCTCCGTTGCTACTCCATAACCCAGCATTTCTGCATACTTAAAAATTTTATCCCAACCAATCTTTAAGGCCAAATTATAATAGTAAACATCACACGAATGCTTAAAAGCACCCAAAAAATTCAAATAGCCATGTCCCTCTTTTTTCCAACATTTAGCATACCTCTTTTCTTGACCAAAAGACAAACCACCCCTACATTCAAATTCGTCTTCAACCTTAACAACCTTCTCTTCTAATGCGGCAATTGTTGTTACTATTTTAAACGTTGAAGCCGGAGGGTAAGTTGCTTGTATTGCACGATTTAACATTGGGGAGTTTGGATTATTAAAGTCATAAAGTTTCTCTACATTAATATTATATAAAAACTGATTAGAGTCATACCCAAAAGATGATACCATAACCAGAACATCCCCCTGCTTAGCATCAAGAACTATAATAGAACCTTTTTTATTTTTTAAAAGCGCACTAGCACGCCTCTCCAGCTTAAAATTAATCGTTGTAATAATATCAGAGCCATATCTAGCTTTTTTTTCATTTACAACGCGTAATTTATGTCCATAGGCATCCGTTTCAATCTCTCTAAAACCACCTTGACCTTTCAAAGTCATCTCATACTGTTTCTCGAGACCTATTTTTCCAATATAGTCACCCATTAGATATCCAGCTTTTTTCTTCCTTTTAATTTCTGACTTTGTAATCTCGCTTATATATCCAAAAAGGTGTGCGGCAATATCTGAGTGTCTATAATCTCGAATATGTTCTTTAACAATCTTAACACCTTTCAGATTGAGTAAGTTTTCCGAAAGATTCCACATTAACTCATCAGGAATATCTCGCGAAATTAAAATATCAGCCAAGTTTTGAGACTTACGAAGTTCAATCTCTTTTAAAAGATATTCTTCATCAATATCTAAATACTTACTCAGCTTTCCAACTATCTTTTTGCTAAATCCATATCTCGATAAAACAACGGAATAGCCCATCCTATTTCCAACAAAAACCTTTCCTTCCCTACTTAGAATACACCCTCGAGGTGCTTTGATAGGCTCGCTATAAATACGATTTTCTTCAGAAATTAATTTAAAATAGGAATGTTCAATAATCTGTAAATAAAAAAGACGAAAAATTATCAGTATAAAAAATAAAAATAAAAAAATAAAAAGACAATATAGTCGACCTTTAAATGCCATCTCTTCATATCGATTAAATCTATTCTGCCACATTTTGAATCCAATATTCTAACCTTAATAACACTCTAAAAATAAAAGGAGCAATCAGGCAGTTCATGAGAGATGTTAATAAATATTCAAATGAAAAAAACACATCATAATTAAAAAGATAGTATAGCAAATATTTAGCAAAATAATAGACTGCTGAAAGACAAAAAATTGCAATAAAAATATTCAACATTTTTTCTTTGTAAATGCATTCTAAAATATCATTAATAAAAAAAGCAGTAATCAAAAATAAAAATGTATTGACTCCAAAAACACCAATCTCAAATACATCTTTCAAAATTCCCAGAAAAAAAACAATTAAAAGTTTCAAAGTTTTGTTTGAATAAATACCCACAAAAAGCACAATAATTAACCAAAAATCAGGTAAAAAAAGTTTGTTAATATTAAAAACATATATAAAACTAATATAAAAAAAGATAATTAATCCTAGTAAAAACACAAAACTCAAAATTTTTTTCATTTTATATTTCCCATTAACAAGCAAAATATTTTATTGAGACTCACTCGCTCCTAAGGTCTAGTAATATAAGATTCTAACTCTCCAAAATAACTGAAACATACTCCAAATTAAAAATATCACTAGCTGGCTTTAAATAAACCTCAGAAAATTTCCCCTCTCCACTATCAACAATCCGTTCAACCTCTCCTAAAAATAAATCCTCAGGAAAAATACCTCCAAACCCTGTCGTAAAAACACTATCACCTTTTTTAACGCCTGTGACAGAATGCAAGTATCTCATTATTAAAGCCCTAGAATTTGCTCCCTGTACTACCCCACATTCATTGGTGCTATTAATAACACCAATAACATTGGCATCTATATTAGTAATAAGCAACACTTTCGCATACTCACTGTAAACTTCAATAATTTGACCAACAACAACTGGAATACCAGATTTATCAAAAACGACACTATCAAATCTTTCTACACCATCTTTATCCCCTTTATTAATAATTAGTGCAGCATACCAATCATCAATCGTCCGACCTATCACCTTGGCATGTAACATCTTCTGATTAGGCTTAGTTTCTAAATTTAAAGTAGATCTAAGGTTCTTATTTTCCTTACTCAGTGAGTCAACTAGCAATAAATTTTTCTTATAGTCGATTAACTTTTCTCTTAAAACTTCATTCTCTTGATAAAGATATAACATTTTAAAGAGGATATCTGATCTTTTTTTATTATTATTAAGCATTAAAGATAACCTTTCCTGCGAAGGCATCCAAAAAAAATTACAAATATCTTTAATAAAAAAAATTGTACGGCTTTTAGAAAACACCATAAAAAAAATAGCGATTACAATAAGACAGATAAATAATTTTAAATTTTTAGTTTTTTTTGAAAATAAAGGATTATTGATTTGAATTTGTTTGTAATCCAATAGAGTATTCCCTTAAGGTTTTAAAGAATTAAGATTCGACACATCACTTATTACAAATTTCTTGTAAAGTACTTGCTTAAGTACACCTTTAAATAGCTCTCAGGATATCCTTGAGTTAAAACATTACAATGGGTGATTTTTTACTTAAAAACATTGAAACTATTATAATAAGGTACAAGGTTATACATTAGAGAGACAACCTTAGCTCCCCAGTAAAAATATTAAAGTTTTTGTGTTTTTAAGATATGAATTTTTATATTTGAAAGCACTTTTAAGAATTAAAAATGGTTGATCCTAGAATCTATCAATCCTCATAAAACAAATAAAAGATAATAACTTCAATAGCAGAAAAAATCATAAAATCATAAAAAAAATGCTAGCTTATTCTGAAATGACTAATAAGAAAGTTGCAAAAGTTTTTTACTCTTATCCATTTCTTCCAAATATTTCCCCGCACCGAGAGCGACACAATCAAGAGTATCCTCAGCGACAAATGCAGGCAAATCAGTCTCATCAGTTATTAACTCTGAAAAACCTCTGAGCATTGCTCCCCCACCTGATAATAAAATACCTCGATCAATTAAATCTGCAGAAAGCTCAGCTGGAGTTTGTTCAAGTGTAGCCTTAATATGTTCAACAATACTTCGAACAGGTTCTCCCAAAGCATCTCGTACCTCTTCAGACTTAATCTCTATAGTCTTGGGTAACCCTGATATCAAATCACGCCCTTTAACAGACATCGTAAGTTCTTCTTTAAGAGGAAAAACGGAACCAACTATAATTTTAACCTCTTCTGCAGTTCTCTCTCCAATTAGAAGGCTATATTTCTTTCGAAAATATTGCAAAATAGCATCATCAAAATGATCCCCTGCAACTCTTAAAGAGCTTGCAATCACTAATCCACCAAGAGAAATGATAGCCAACTCAGTTGTGCCCCCACCAATATCAACAATCATGCTTCCTGTAGGCTCATTAACAGGAATATTTGCTCCAATAGCTGCAGCCATGGGCTCATCGATTAAGTAAACCTCTCGCGCACCTGCTTGCTCAGCAGATTCACGCACAGCACGACGCTCAACTTCAGTTATGCCAGAAGGAACACCGATGACAATCCTAGGACTTAGAAAACTTTTTCTCTTAGAAACTTTACGAATGAAGTAGCGAATCATCTCCTCTGTAACCTCAAAGTCAGCAATAACACCATTTCTAAGAGGGCGCACAGCAATAATATTTGTGGGTGTCCTGCCAACCATTCTCTTAGCCTCACTCCCAACAGATAAAACTTTCTTCGTTACTGTATCCACAGCAACAACAGAGGGTTCTTTTAAAATAATACCTTCACCTTTTAAGTAAACTAAAGTATTTGATGTTCCAAGATCCATTCCTAGATCACATGAAAAAAACGAAAATATTTTTGCGAACATTATTATACCCTTTTATTTTTCTTATAAACCATAAAAATATTAAAACAAAAAGTATATAGCTAAAAAAATTATCTCTTTAGCAAATTTTATGCAATCAACTTAATCAAACACATAGGAGCATTATCCGATGATCTATTCCCCAGCTTTACTAACTTTACGAATCCGCCAGTTCTTTCTTTATATCTTGGCACTAAATCATTAAAAATTTTCAAAAAAACATCTTTTTGTTGAATATCACACCGAACCTTTCTTCTTGCATTAAGATCATCTTTCTTTGCATCAGAAATAATAGAATCAATAAAAGACTTTAAACTTTTAGCTTTCGCTTCTGTTGTCTTAATTTGCTCGTATTTAATCAAGCTACAAGCCATATTTCGATACATTGCAGTTCTATGTGAAGAAGTTCTACCTAGTTTCCTTCCTGCCTTTACTCCTGACATCTTATTCCTCCAAAAAGATAGAGACAAAAAAATATTCTTCTCTATCTCAAAATTTATTTATACGAACTCAAATCCATACCTAAAGACAAACCTAATTCCTCGAGTTTGACTTTAATTTCTTCTAATGACTTCCGCCCAAAATTTTTATAATTTAAAAGCTCTGACTCTTTCTTAGAAACTAATTCTATAATACTCGCAATTTTAGCACTCTTCAAACAGTTTGCACTTCGAACTGAAAGTTCTATGACATTAACTGATTCATCCAAAATATTTTTCATTGAATCTTCTGTGTTTTCCACTACAATTTCTTCTTCTTCTTCAGGTTGGTAACCGACAATAAGTGGTTGCTCATCCTCAAAGTTAATAAAAATATCCATAGAATCTTTCAAAAGTTTTGCTGCATAAGCCAGTGCATCCTCAGGTTTCACAGAGCCATCAGTTTTAATATCCATAACTAAACGATCATAGTCTGTAACATTTCCTACACGAGCATTTTCAACATAATAGTTCACTTTTGTAATAGGTGTATATACCGTGTCAATTGCAATCACATTTTCAGATAAATCTAAGTTACTCTTCTCCTCAACAGGAGCAAAGCCTCTGCCTCGGTCAATATAAAGTTCCATATCAAGCTCAGCTGCAGCATCTAAATGTGCAATTACTTGATCTTTATTAACAACTTCAATATTAGAATTTTCTTCAATATCCGCAGCAGTTATGACTCCCTCACCTTTTTTATAAAGCCTCAGAACCTGCATTTCATCAATCTGTGATTTAAACCTAACCTGCTTTAAGTTCAAAATAATCTGCATCATATCCTCAGTTATTCCATCAATTACAGCATATTCATGAAAAACATTTTTTGCAGAAATAGCAGTGATAGCAGAACCTTCCATAGAAGAAAGCAAAATCCGTCTAAGCGAGTTACCAATAGTGTGACCATAACCTGCTTCAAAAGGCTCAGCGACAAACTTACCATAAGAATCTGTTAGTGTTTTGCTATCAGCTTTTAGTTTATTAGGAATAACTAAATCTTGAAATTTCATTATCATAATAAAAACCGTCCTTTTGATTATTTCGAATAAAGTTCAACAATCAACTGCTCGTTGATTGGATTAGTAATATCATCTCTTATTGGTAGTCTTAAAACTTTTGCTTCCAGTTTATCTACACTCAACTCAATCCATACAGGTATCTCCGTTGAAGTACGTCCCTCTTCCTTAAGCTGTTTAAAAATATCTATTTCTTTTGAATCATTCTTAACTGAAATAATATCGTTTTCCTTCAAAAGATAAGAAGGTCTATCCACTCTTTGTCCATTAACTAAAAAATGTCTGTGTACGATTAATTGTCTTGCTTGAGCCTTTGATTGAATCAATCCAGACTTAACGACAAAATTATCCAATCTTCTTTCAATCAAAATCAAAAGATTTTGCCCAGTCATACCTTCCATACGATCAGCAACTTGAAAATAATTTTTAAATTGTTTCTCTAAAAGACCATAAAATCTTTTAGCTTTTTGTTTTTCTCTTAACTGGATTCCAAAATCAGATTTTTTAAATCTTCTGGCCCCACCATGCATTCCTGGTCCATAAGCCTTTTTTTCAATTGCACACTTAAAAGAGTTACATCTGTCTGATTTTAAATATAATTTAGTTCCTTCAGCCCTACAAAGCTTACAAACTGCATCTCTATATCTAGCCACTTTTAAAAGCCTCCTTCTTACACTCTTCTTTGTTTCGGTGGCCTACATCCATTATGTGGAATAGGCGTAATATCTTTAAGCAAAATTACTCTTAATCCTGCTGTCTCTATTGCTCTTATACTTGTCTCACGACCAGCTCCAGGACCTTTAACATATACATCAACATTTCTAATCCCCAAAGAATATGCTTTTTTAACTGCTTCACCCGCTGCTTGTTGAGCAGCAAAAGGAGTACCTTTCCTCGTGCCTTTAAACCCGACAGCACCTGCTGATGCCCAACACAAAGGCTCACCAAACTCATTGGTAACAGTAATAATTGTATTATTAAATGAAGAGTTAATATAAACTCTTCCATTAACGGTAATCTTAGCTTTTAAAGCTTTTTTGCTTTTTTTTGCTGAAGTTATTTTTTTCTTTGCAATCACTAATGTCCTCCTATCTCATTGCATCTACCAAAAATATGATAATTTTTTATCTCTTTTATTATATTTTTATAATAAAAAACTTACATTTCTACTCAAAAAATATCCTATTATACTTTTCTCTTACTCTTAATAGCCATACCTTTCCTCCCGCGCCTAGTTCTAGCATTAGTCTTTGTTCTTTGCCCACGCGAGGGGAGATTATTTCGATGCCTTAAGCCTCTATATGATTTAATCTCCATCAATCGTTTAACATTTCCTGTTACTTCTCTTCTTAAGTCACCCTCAACCTTAATATCGGAAACAATTGCAGATATGCGTCCGACCTCTGCTTCTGATAAATCTTTAACACGAATACTGCCATCTACATTAGCGGCTGCTACAATTTCTTGTGATGTATGATTACCAATACCAAAGATGTAGGTAAGACCAATAAGGACCCTTTTATTCTTTGGTAAATCAATACCTGCGATTCTTGCCATTAATCAAAACCTCCGCTTAACCTTGTTTTTGCTTATGTCTAGGATTCTCACAAATCACTCTATTGACATTCTTTCTTTTAACCATCTTGCATTTAGCACAAATTTTCTTTACTGAAGCTCTAACTCTCATAATTCCTCCTATTTGAATCTGTAAGTGATACGCCCACGAGTTAAATCATAAGGGGATAATTCAACCGTAACACGATCACCAGGTAAAATTTTAATAAAATGCATTCTCATCTTACCTGAAATATGTGCATTCACCTTATGCCCATTCTCTAATTCAACTTTAAACATTGCATTAGGCAACGCATCAGTAATTTTCCCTTCAACTTCTATCTTATCTGTTTTTGACATAACCTAGATTACCTCTTAAAACCTTAATTTCCTTATAAAAACTAAGCCTTATCTTAGACTAAATATCATACTTAGTTAACTTATTGATCAATTGTTAAAACCTCTTGCCCATTAGATGTAACCAAAACAGTATGCTCAAAATGTGCTGATAAACTCCCATCTTTTGTGACTACTGTCCAACCATCTTTTAAGACTTTTGTTTTCCAACCACCTAAATTAACCATAGGTTCAATCGCAAAAACCATTCCTTCTTCAATTTTTACTCCCTGCCCTGGAAGACCATAGTTAAAAATTTGCGGTTCTTCATGTAACTCTTTTCCAATCCCATGACCTACATATTCCCTAACAACAGATAAACCATTCCGTTCGACTCTTTGTTGAATAGCAGCACCTATATCTCCAAAAGTATTCCCTGGAACTACTTTTTTGATGGCATCGGCTAAAGATGCCTTCGTTTCATCTATTAATAGTCTATTTCTTTTTGAGATATTTCCAATAGCGATAGTCTTTGCCATATCTGCATAATACTCTTTATAAATTAAGCCAATGTCAATAGAAAAAATATCCCCTTTTTTTAAAATAACTCTATCACTTGGAATCCCATGAACAACTTCATTATTTAATGATGCACAAATAGTTGCGGGAAATCCAGAGTAATCTAAAAAAGCAGGTTCACAGCTATGAGATTTAATTAAACTATAAGCCTTATCATCTAAGAATTTTGTAGACACGCCTACTTTAGCAGCTTCCTGCAATTCGCTAAAAACACTTGCTAAAATTCTACCAGCTACTCTCATATATTCTTGTTCTAAAAGGTTTTTTTTAGTAATCATTTTAACTTTACTGTCTTTAATATTTTTTTGTAAACAACATCAATATCATCATTAGTATTTACCCTATAAACTGTACTATTTTTACAATAAAAATCAATCAAAGGTAATGTCTCTTTAAAGTAAATCTCCAGTCGCGTCTTAATTGTCTCTAAATTATCATCTTTTCTACCACGTACCATCAAACGCTGTATTACAACTTCGCGAGAAAGTTCTAAATATACAACACCAAGCAATTTTTTACCAGCTTTTTCTTTTAAAAAAGGGGCTAAAATTTTTGCTTGATTTAAATTTCTAGGAAATCCATCTAAAATATAATTCTGATTTTCTTGAATATTTTTTAAAACAACCTCTGAAATTAAATCATCAGACACAAAGTTTCCAGCAGAAATAATAGCATCCACTTTCTTCCCAAGGGGAGTCGCATTATCAACCTCTGCTCTTAAAAGGTCCCCCGTTGATAAATGTTTATAACCAAAGTCAGTTGCCAGTCTTGCAGCATGTGTCCCTTTTCCACAACCAGGCATACCTAAAAAAATAATAATTTCACTCATTTTATATTAAAATATCTCCCTTTAATTCTCCCTTTATCCATAAATCCATCGTAATGGCGCATAATCATATTAGACTCAAGCTGTGAAATAAAGTCAATTGCAACACCAACAGCAATAAGCAATGCTGTTCCACCAAAGTAAAATGGGGCATTTAACGCTTTCCTCAAAATATCTGGCATAACGGCAAGGGCAGCAATAAAAATAGCTCCAAAAAAAGTAATCCGAATAACGACATACTCAATAAATTTAGCTGTAGCTTCCCCTGGTCTAATCCCAGGAATAAAACCACCAGATTTTTTCATATTTTCAGCAATATCATTAGGATTAAAAGTAATTGAAGTATAAAAATAACAAAAGAAAATAATCAATGCTGCAAAAATAATATGATAAAACACTCCTGCATTAGACCATAATGACATTACGATCTTAGATGTTGGAGCCTCTGGAAAAAACTGTGCAAGAGTAATAGGAAAAGAAATAATAGAAATTGCAAAAATAACCGAAATTACTCCAGATTGATCAACTTTAATAGGCAAAAATGAACTTTGTCCGCCTGCTTCTTTTCTTCCAACATATTTTTTAGGATATTGAATAGGAATACGTCTTTGCCCCTGTTCGACTCTAACAACAAGAGCAATAACGACTAAAATTAATGCTAAAATAAAAACAATCTTTAAAATAGAAACTCCATCACTTTGGAGGAGTAAGAAAACATTCTTAATCGCAGCGGGAAGCCGGTTAACAATCCCTGCAAAAATAATCAAAGAAATACCATTTCCAATGCCTTTCTCCGTAATTTGTTCTCCTAACCACATGATAAAAACTGTGCCCGTAGTCAGTGTTAAAACTGCAAGCAACTGAAAACTAAGACCAGGCTCAATAACCACAGGAGCCCCACTGGGGGAACGCATAGCTTGAATCATATAAGTTAAGCCAAAAGATTGAATCAATCCAAGACCTAAAGTACCATAACGAGTAATCTGAATTAATTTCTTCCTTCCGGCTTCTCCTTCCTTAGAAAGCTTCTCTAACGATGGAACAATAGTCTGTAAAAGAGACATAATAATTGAGGCATTAATATAAGGCATGATTCCCATTGAGAAAATTGAAAACTTATTCATTGCCCCACCTGAGAACATATCCAAAAACCCAAATAAAGTATTATTCTGAGTTGCAAAAAATGCTTTCAGTGCCGCACCATCAATGCCTGGAGTAGGAATAGCTGCCCCCAAACGATAAACAGCAATTATCATTAATGTAAAAATAAATTTTTTTCTTAAATCTTCAATCTTGAAAATATCAGCTAAATTTTCAACTTTAATCATCAAAAATTCCTTTTACTTTTATTTTTTATTATTTTAATCAGTACTAAAATGAATTATTTAAAATATTCCCTCTAAAAAAAAAGATATAAATCCATAATAATCTAAAAAAAATAGAAACGACTACTCTCAATTGAGAAATAGTAATATAATTTCATTTACATGTCTAAGAAATAATAATAACCTCGCCACCAGCTTGCTCAATTTTATCTTTTGCAGAAGATGATATAGCGTTAACCTCAATAACTTTCTTAATACTGATTTCTCCTGAACCTAAAATTTTAATTCTCTGCCCTGATTTTACTAGTGCAGCTTTAATAAAAGAATTAGCATTTATATTCTCCCCCTCAAACTTAACAAGGGTATCCAAATTAAAAATTCGATATTCTTTACGAAACATTGCATTGGTAAAACCACACTTAGGTAATCTACGCATAAGAGGCATCTGCCCACCTTCAAAACCGACTCTAACTCCACCACCGCTTCTAGAATTTTGACCATTCATGCCACGACCACAAGTCTTTCCAAGACCACTTCCTTGACCGCGTCCGACTCTCTTCTTTTGTTTTTTAGAGCCAACTGCAGGTTTTAAGTCTGTTAAATTCATAATTTTCTCCTATCTTATTTGAGCCAAAAAGCTTTAATCTTAGGCTATCTTCTTAACCTCTTAACATCTTCCCTTGTTTGCATTTCTGTAAGTGCTTTAATCGTTGTGCGAACAACATTAAAATGGTTTCGAGTTCTTAAACATTTAGTAAGCATATCTTTATACCCTGCTGCTTCTAAAACCGCACGAACAGCACCACCTGCAATAATGCCCGTTCCGGGAGATGCAGGCTTTAAAAGGACTCTACCAGCTCCAAATGCACCAATAACCTCATGCGGAATAGTTGTCCCAACCATAGGAACATTTACTAAGTTTCTCTTAGCAGCTCTTCCTGCTTTTTGAACAGCTGATGGAACATCCTTAGCTTTGCCAACACCACAACCAACCTGACCATTCTCATTACCAACGACAACTAAGGCATTAAATCCAAAGCGTTTTCCACCTTTCACAACCTTCGTTACCCTATTAACAGCAACTAAAGTTTCTTTATAATCTTTTTCGTCTTTGCTTTTTTTATTATCTAAAGTCACTTACGAATCTCCTTATTTTTCTGTCATATAAAACGACTTCGCTTTAATATTTTAAGTAAAATTTATAAATCTTCATAAATTTTAAAAACAAATTTAGCGCTCAAGTCACCTTAAAAATTAATCCCTTCTGCTCTTACAGAATCAGCAAAAGCTTTAATTTTACCATGATATAAACAACCATTACGATCAAAAACAACTTTAGAAATACCTTTATCTTTTAAAAGCACTCCCACTATAGTTCCTAATTCAACTGCTGAATCAATATTTTTAGCATTCTTTGCTGTACTTTTAAGAGTAGAAGTCCCACAAATTGTATGACCAACAGAATCATTAACAACCTGTGCATATAAATATTTAAGAGACTTAAATAATACAAGCCTTGGTCTTTCTTCAGTGCCTTTAATCCGTTTTCTGGCTCTGAACTTACGAACTGAATGTCTCACTTTCCTGTCTCTCTTTAACTTATTTTCCATTTTATTTAAACCTCTTATTTACCTGCAGACTTACCTGCTTTTCTAATAATTCTCTCACCTGCATACATAATTCCTGTGCCTTTATATGGTTCAGGAGGTCTAACATCTCGTATTTCTGCAGCAAATTCACCAACGACCATATTATCCACACCAGAAATAACTAACTCAGTCCCTTTACTCCCATCAATCTTAACAGTAATATGTGTGGGTATTTCTAACTCTACAGGGTGTGAATATCCAACATTTAAAATTAACTTTTTTCCTTTTACTGCTGCTTTATAACCAATTCCTTTGATCTGCAATTCTTTTTTAAAAGGATTTTCAAAACCATGGATTGCATTAGCAAGCAAGCTTCTTGTTAAACCATGCAAAGACTTTGTTTGATTATCTTCAGAATCTCTTGTTACAGTAATTATATTATCTGCAAGATTAACCTTAATTTTTTCAGGGATTGCAACTTCCATGCTTTGTTTACCATTAGAAGCAACAACTTTATCACCGATATCTACTTTAACCGAGGTCGGAACAGTGATCTCTTTTTTCCCAATTCTACTCATTTTCAATATCTCCTATTATCTATAACCTATCGATTGCTAGTAAAACTCACCAAATATAACCTAAAACTTCTCCACCTATATTATTCTTTTTTGCCTGCCAATCTGTCATAAGTCCTTGTGATGTTGAAATTATTGCAACCCCCATGCCAGATCTAACTTTAGGCATATCTTCAACACTTTTATAAATTCTAAGACCAGGTTTACTAACTCTTTTAATGCCTTTGATAACTGTTTCTTTACCATGATATTTTAAAAAAATTCTTAAAGTTGATTTTTTATTAACTTCAATTTTTTTATAACTTGTAATAAATCCTTCTTTTTTCAAAATATCTAAAATTTTTTCTTTAATAATAGATGCCGGAACATCTAACTTTTCATGTAGTTTAGCATTTGCATTACGAATGCAAGTAAACATGTCTGCAATAGGATCTGTCACCATTAAATCTTACCTCCAATCATTACCAACTTGCTTTCTTAACACCAGGAATCTCTCCAGAATATGCTCTTTGTCTAAAACATATTCTACAAATTCCGAAATCTCTTAAAAAGCCTCTAGGTCTTCCACAAATTCTACAACGGTTATATCCGCGTGAAGAAAATTTTGGCTCTCTTTTTTGTTTAGCTATTAAACTTTTTTTTGCCACGAACTAAACTCCTTCTCTTTTCTTTTTAAATGGCATGCCTAAACATAATAATATTTCTTTGTTTTCCTCAGTATAATCCTTAGAAAAAACAAAAGTAATATTCATTCCTCTAGCTTTATCTGAATTATCCAGATTAACCTCAGGAAAAATATATTGTTCAGTAATACCTAAATTATAATTACCACAAGAATCAAACGCCTTAGGATTTAACCCTTGAAAATCTCGAATACGAGGAATAGCGATCGTAATCAAGCGGTCCAAAAACTCATACATCATTTCTTTTCGCAGTGTAACTTTACTTCCGATAGTCATCCCTTCTCTAAGCTTGAAGTTCGATACTGATTTTTTAGCTTTACAAGCTACTGGTTTTTGCCCAGTAATAACAGATAGTTCTTCAAGTGCTATTTCCAAAGATCTTGGATTATCTTTAGCTTCACCAAGTCCAATGTTAATCACAATTTTTTCTAATTTAGAAACTTGCATAACATTCTTATAACTAAAATTTTCCATTATTAAAGGAATAACTTTTTCTTGATATTGTTTTAATAAGCGTGCCATTTAACATACCTTCCTAAATTATGATTTCGCCACATTTTTTACATACTCTAACTTTTTTACCGTCAGATAAAATATCTTTTTTAACCCTCGTAGGTTTATTACATTTTACACAAACAACCTGCAAGTTCGTAAGATTAATAGGCGCTTCAACCTCAATAAGTCCAGCTTCTTGATTCTGAGTTGGCTTAACTGTTTTTTTAACCATATTTACTTTTGAAACAATCGCTCTATTTGTAGACTTAATAACCTGTAAAACCTCTCCAGTTTTACCTTTATTTTTGCCAGAAAGAACCATTACTTTATCGTTCTTTTTTATTTGCATTTTTATAAAACCTCCGGAGCTAGAGAAATAATCTTCATATAATTTTTATCACGAAGCTCTCTTGGTACAGGACCAAAAATTCTAGTCCCTTTAGGTTCTTTATTATTATTTAGAACAACAGCACCATTTTCATCAAATTTAATATATGAGCCATCTTCTCGTCTAAAAGCTTTTCTAGTTCTAACAACTACGGCCTTAATAACATCACCCTTTTTAACTCCTGCTCCAGGAGTTGCCTCCTTAACAGAAGCGACAATAATGTCTCCAATAGAAGCATATCTCCTCTTACTACCACCTAAAACTTTAATACACATAATCTTCCTAGCACCAGAATTATCTGCCACTTTTAAAATAGACTGTTGTTGAATCATTTTCTAGTTTCCCCTCTATCTAGAATAGAAGCCTTTTCAATTACGGTTAAAACTTCCCAAGATTTGCTCTTACTAAGAGGTTTAAGATAGGCAATCTGAACTTTATCTCCAACCTTTGATTGATTAGTTTCATCATGAACCATATACTTGGTACTTTTTTTTGTAATTTTTCCATACAAAGGATGCTTAACTGTTCTTTCAACCAGAACTACTCTAGTTTTATCCATCTTGTCACTATAAACTTTCCCTTGTAAAACTTTCTTCTTTTTGATCATTGTTTTTCCCTCATGATAGTTTTTACTCTAGCAATATCTCGTCTTAAGTTCCTAAGATCCATGGGGTTCTCAAGCATAGTAATTTTGTGTTTAAAGCTGAGTTTAAACTTTTTCTCACTTAGTTCTGCGAGTTTTGCTTCTAGCTCCGGTTTACTCATATCTCTTAATTCTTGTAAGTTCATCACTATACCACCTGTTTCTTAATGAATCTAGTTTTAATAGGTAATTTATGAGAAGCAAGCCTAATTGCTTCTTTGGCAATATCTTCTTCTATGCCATCAAGCTCAAAAAGTACTCGCCCAGGCTTGACAACAGATACCCAGTACTCCGGACTTCCTTTACCTTTCCCCATTCTTGTTTCTGCAGCAGTTTTAGTAACTGATTTATCAGGAAATATTCTAATCCACATATTACCACCACGCTTTGTATATCTACTAAGAGCAATACGCGCAGCCTCAATCTGATTTCCTTTAATCCAGCCCGGCTCTAAAGCTTGTATTGCATATGTTCCAAAAGAAACAGTTGAACCAGCAATAGCTTTCCCTTTCATTCTGCCTCTATGCAATTTTCTATGCTTAACCTTTTTAGGCATTAACATTATTTCATACCTCTTAATTTTTTAATGATTTTTCAATTTTTGATGGTTCTTGAAAAACTGGTCTTTCTAAATGTTCTTTCGTAAATATCCAAACTTTAACACCTATCTGCCCATAAGTAGTATATGCCTCTGCAAGTGCATAATCCACATCGGCCCTAAATGTTTGAAGTGGAACACGACCTTGTCTTAACCACTCGCTGCGGGCAATTTCAGCACCACCAAGACGACCAGAAACCATCACTTTAATACCTTGTGCACCAATATTCATCACGCGTTCCATGATTTTTTTCATTGCTCTTTTATAAGAAATCTTTTTACCAATTTGTAAAGCAATGTTGTTTGCAACCAATTGTGCATCTAAATCCGGGGTCTTAACCTCAATAATATTAACAAAAACTTTTTGTCCGATAATCTTTTCTATGTGCCTTCTGAGGTTTTCAACATCTGCACCTTTTTTTCCGATTACCACACCAGGTCTAGCAGTATGAATATTTACTCTAACATATTTCCCAGCCCTTTCTATACCAACAGAAGAAATTCCTGCTGTAAAATATTTTTTCTTAATATATTCTCTAATTTTAATATCTTGCTCTAAAAAGTCTGCAAAATGAGCAGTCTTTTTCGCAAACCACTTAGAATCCCAATCATAAAGATAACCAATCCTTAAACTTTTTGGATGAACCTTTTGTCCCACTAAATCCCCCTCCTTATACCAGCTTGTGGAAATATGCCAGTATCATCTTTATGCCAAGCTCTCCAATTTTAAGGTAACATGACAAGTCTTTTTCTTGTAAAGTGCTGATCGACCCATTGGTCCTGGACGAAATCGTTTCATTGAAGGACCTTGTCCTACATATGCTTCTTTTACAATCACATTACTAGGTTCTTGTTTTAAGTTATCCACACCTGATTTAACTGCTTTCAAAATTTCTGGACTTACAGCTTTATTGGTAAAAGTTAAAATACCAATCGCTTTATCCGCTCTTTTACCTCTAATCAAATCCAAAACTTGACCCGCTTTTCTCCAGCTTGTCCTAACATAACTAATTTTACTTTTAGCTATAGTATTCATTAATCTATGCTCCCAAATTTTTTATTTTTTATTTGTATGACCCCTATAGGTTCTTGTTGGAGCAAATTCACCTAACTTATGACCTACCATACTTTCTGTTACAAACACGCTCAAAAAAGTTTTCCCATTGTGAACATTAAATGTTTGACCCACAAACTCTGGAGGGATAGTACAATTTCTCGCCCATGTTTTAATCTGATATTTCTTAGCACCGTTATTGATGGCTTCAATTTTTTTTATTAATCCTTCATCAATATAAGGACCTTTTTTTAAGGATCTACTCATTAACAAATACCTCTTTTATTTATCATTTCTATGTCTTACAATCATCTTATCAGTGGCTTTATTTTTCCTTGTTTTATAACCTTTAGCCTGTTGATTCCATGGAGAACGAGGATGATTTCCCCCCTTACCCTTACCACGACCTCCTCCATGTGGATGATCTACTGCATTCATTGCCGTACCACGAACCGTTGGACGAACGCCCATATGGCGTTTACGACCAGCTTTACCAATATTAACATTCTCATGATCAATATTGCCAATCTGACCAATAGTTGCAATACAATCCTTAGAGACCAATCTCACCTCACCAGACGGCATTCGAATATGAGCAAACTTCCCTTCTTTTGCAAGAAGCTGTGCACTAGCACCAGCGGATCTAACTAATTGAGCACCACGCCCTCTCTTAAGTTCAATATTATGAATAACTGTCCCTTGAGGGATAGCTGAAAGTGGTAATGCATTTCCTAATTTAATAGGGACTTTTTCCCCGCTAATTATCATATCATTCATTTTAAGTCCAAGTGGAGAAATAATATACCTTTTTTCTCCATCTAGATACTGAATCAAAGCGATGTTAGCAGATCTATTAGGATCATATTCCACACCAACAACACACCCCTCAACACCAAATTTTTCTCTCTTAAAATCAATAATTCTATAGCGTCTTTTAGCTCCACCACCCTGATGTCTAACTGTAATAGTTCCTTGATTATTCCTACCACCTTTTCGAGTCATAGGAGCAAGCAAACTTTTCTCTGGTACTTTCTTCGTAATCTCAGCGAAATCATTTACTGTCATACCCCTTTGACCTGGAGTTGTAGGTTTATATTTTCTTATTCCCATTTAAATTTAAAACCTCTCTTAAGCTTCTTCCACAAGATTAATCGATGAACCCTCACTCAGAGTTGCAACTGCTTTTTTCCAGTCTGCTCTTTTACCAACGAATCTGCCAACTCTCTTTTTTTTGCCCTGATAATTTGCTGTATTTACTGAGATAGCATCGACATTAAATAAGTCTTTGATCGCTTTTTTTATCTCAATCTTAGAAGCATCTTTATTAACCTGAAAAACATATTTATTCTGCTCTTTCGATAGTGCGCCTTTTTCAGTAAATATTGGCCTTACTAAAATATTGTGTTTATGAATTCTTTCCATGATTATTTACCTTCCTCAAATTTTTTGTTTAAAAATTCTATTGAGCTATTATCGGCTAAAATATGATCATTTGATATAACTTCATAAATATTTAAATTTTTGGCATATGTAAATTCTACACCAGGGATATTCCTAGTTGACTTTAGCAGCAAGTTATCCTGTGCCTCCACAATAATTAAAACTTTCCCTCTAATTGCTAAATTTTTTAATGCCTCTCCTACTTGTCTAGTCTTGGAAATTTTTTTTATCTCATCCAAAACTAAAATTTCTTGATTATTGCCTTTTAAAGCTAATGCACTAACCAGTGCTTTTCTTTTCTTTTTAGTAGGTATTTTGTAAGAATAATCTCTTGGCTTAGGTCCAAAAGTAATTCCACCGCCTCTCCATATTGGAGAACGATTACTTCCTACACGAGCACGCCCAGTTCCTTTCTGTTTCCAAGGTTTTTTACCTCCACCAGAAACTTCCGCACGCGTTTTTGTAGAAGCAGTACCTCTTCTTTGATTGGCAAGGTAATTAACAACAGATTCATGAATCAGAGTAGTATTAACTGAGTCAACATCAAAGTTACTCAAAAATTCAACTGTTCCTAAATCGTTGCCTTCTATATTTTTTAAAACCAAGTTCACTTGTTTCTACCTCTTTTTTTCACTTTTACTGTTTCTTTAACTCTTACAGAAGAACCTTTTACTCCAGGTATTGAGCCTTTAAGTAACAAGAGCTGCTCTTCAGTATCAATCTTAACAATTGTAAGTTTCTGGATAGTAACTTGCGTACCACCATATCTCCCAGGCATTTTTTTGCCTTTAAAAACCCTTGAAGGTGTAGAGGCATTTCCAATTGATCCAGGAGCACGCCGATATTCTCCATGTCCATGGGTAGCAGGAAGACCAGCAAATCCATGTCTTTTCATGACTCCAGCAAATCCTTTCCCACGAGAGATACCAGAAACATCGACATAGTCTCCTTCCTCAAACATATCGACAGTTAAGTATGATCCTACCTCATACTCAGTTAACACTTCTGCATTGCTTACTTTAAATTCTATAATAAATTTAGAAATAGAGTTCCCCTCCAAAGCAGCAAACTGTCCTTGATAAGGTTTTGTTGCATTTTTTTCTTTCTTTTCCTGGTACCCTACTCTAAATGCACTATAAGAATCTTTTTCCTTCGTTCTTTTCCCAATAATTCGACATTTATCAATTTTAATAATAGTAACGGGAATTGACAGTCCTTCTTCATCAAAAATACGAGTCATCCCCAGCTTAGTACCTATTATATTTTTCATAATCTACCTACCTTACAACTTAATCTCAACATCAACACCAGCTGGTAAATCTAATTTCATTAGAGCATCAACTGTTTGAGCAGTGGGACTTAAAATATCCAAAAGTCTTTTATGAGTTTTTCTCTCAAATTGCTCTCTAGATTTTTTATTAACATGCACAGATCTTAAAATTGTATATCTTTGAGTGTCAGTTGGCAAAAGAATAGGGCCTGAAATAGAAGCCCCTGTTCTTTTAGCAGTCATAACTAATTCATTCAAAGAGTGATCCAACATTTTATGGTCATATGCTTTCAGCTTAATTCTAATACTTTGTTGTTCTTGTACCATTGTTATTCCTTCAAAATAAAAACAGCGAAAAGGTCTTACCTATTCGACTATCTCACTAATGACTCCAGCTCCTACTGTTCGCCCACCTTCTCTTATCGCAAACCTTAATTCCTTTTCCATTGCTATCGGCGTTATTAACTCAACATCCA
>JAAEPJ010000412.1 GCA_024222485.1 bacterium
AGTTCTGTCCATGGGAACAGCTTAAAACTTATTACACCGAGGTTTTCTTATATTTCCCCATGAAACTTTGTGAAAACTTAGCCCCGCGCTAAGAGTTCACCTCAAATTCTTATAAGGTACGCCTATCGCATGGAATAAAACAATTCTGTTTGCTCTAAAACGTTGTAAACATACATATTACAAAAGTTCTCTCCATGCGAACAGCATAGAACTTATAACACTGAGGGTTTCTTATAGTTCCCTCATGACACTTAGTGAAAACTAAGCTCCGCAATATAAGTGCACCTCAACCTCTTATAAAGGACGCATTTCTTATGGAATAAAACGATTCAATTTGCTCTAAAACGTTGTCAACATACGTATTACAACAGTTCTGTCCATGGGAACAGCCTAGAACTTATTACACCGAGGGTATGCTATAGTTGACCATGAAACTTAGTGAAAACTTAGCCCTGCAATAAGATTTCATCTTAATTTCCGATAAAGTACGCCTTTGGCATGGAATAAAACGATTCAATTTGCTCTAAAACGTTGTAAAAATACGTATTACAACAGTTCTGTCCATGGGAACAGCCTAAAACTTATTACACCGAGGGTTTTTTATAGTTTCCCATAAAACTTAGTGAAAAGTTAGCCGTGCAATAATTTTTCACCTGAATTTCTTATAAAGTA
>JAAEPJ010000413.1 GCA_024222485.1 bacterium
CCAAAGGCTATGAATATGAATTAGAAAGAACAGAAAGCCATAATAAATTAAGAGAAGAAATAGCAAATACGCTAGAAAAGGCATTAAACATAATATCAGTGGGTCAGTGGGTAAGTAGTGGGTCAGTAGCAAAAATGACCCGCTGAATCAATGATTACAGCTCAAAAATAAAGAAAACATGGTAGTGGGTCAGAGGGTCACCAAAATGCAAGAGAGGAACTTTTTTACAGAAACACTAAACAAATTAGAAATCTTTTTAACTCAACTAGGCTATGCAGAATCAACAATAAATCAAACAAAAAGAAATATAGCCATATTTTTCAGCTGGCTAAAAGAAAACAAACTAGAATTAGAAAAACTAAGCCCAAAAGAACTTCAAAGCTATAACAAATACCTTCATGAAACACCAACCAAAACAGGCAAAATATTAAAAAGAGGGACAATAAAGACACATTTAAGTGCATTAAAATTATTAGATAACTATTATCAAAAACAAGAAGGCAAGAAAATACTAACCACAGACCTAAAATTAGAAAAAGAATTACCTATAGAA
>JAAEPJ010000414.1 GCA_024222485.1 bacterium
CGCCGCCAACTGACGAAACCACCGCTTCCTCACTGGTCGCCACCAACCCTACTCCACTCGTCGACACCTCCGCTGCTCCAGTCGACGAAACCACTGCTGCTCCAATTGTCGAAACCACCGCTGCTCCAGTTGTAGAAACCACTGCTGCTCCAGTTGTCAAAACCACCGCTGCTCCAGTTGTCGAAACCACTGCTGCTCCAGTTGTCGAAACCACTGCTGCTCCAGTTGTCGAATCCACTGCTGCTCCAGTTGTCGAAACCACTGCTGCTCCAGTTGTAGAAACCACTGCTGCTCCAGTTGTAGAAACCACTGCTACTGCAGTTGTAGAAACCACTGCTGCTCCAGTTGTAGAAACCACTGCTGCTCCAGCTGTAGAAACCACTGCTGCTCCAGTTGGAGACACCACCGCTGCTCCAGTTGTCGAAACCACTGTCTCGCCCATTTCAACTGATTTGGTTGTTACTAAAAGTGTTGTTGATGTTGTTGATACATGTCCAATGGCGATAACTTGTTTATCGAATTTAATGATAGTATCTGTGAACAAGGAGTCACTTCCTGGTTTTAGTCGTGATTCTCTGATGTTGCTTGACCCAACTTGTAAGGCAGGCGAGAATGGCACACACTGGTTGTTTGGGGCTCCCTTGCATGGATGTGGCACTCGTCGCAGATACCTTAACTCTGCAGTTGTTTACAGTAATAAGGTACGATACGGTATTCAGTTGATTCAATCCCATGCCCCTAGCCATTTTGGGCTTTGTTGGCGGTTTTCTTCACTTCATCTGGTTTTTAATTTCAATCTTGTTGCATTTACTTCTAGCTTTAGTTAC
>JAAEPJ010000415.1 GCA_024222485.1 bacterium
AATAATTCTCTATATTGCATTATCATTTCGTCAGTTACAAAGTCATGGTTTAATTCTTTTTTTTCAAATGTTTGAAACGCTTTGTAATCCGAACGCGTGTAATCAATGGTATTAAAGGGGTGAAGGTTATGGAAAGTTTTTATGACATCTTCGTGTTGTTTTTTAATTATCATAGGTCTTAAATGTTGGGGTTTTTCGAAGTGATCAAAGGGGTCAACTGTGATTTCTCCTTGCTCAGTCAGTATTTTCATTGGTTCACAATATTTGTTTTTCAATTCGGAGAATTGTTTGTACAGTGTGTAATTGTTTATGTTTGGTAGGTTATACCATTTATGCATTAGGGATTTGTTTGGTTTGTTTTTGAGTTTAAAATAAAAACCCATTTTTAAAACTGTCCATCGTTCCTTTGGGAAAGGAATTCCTGCAAAAATTGAGAATTGTTTTGGATCGTAATTTATTTTCTTTTTTATATTGTCAATAGTGACTGTTAAATTTGTTTTGAGGAGATTATTGTGTTTTTCATTGATATCGGAGTTATTAATTTCATTCATATCAAGGATTTGTGCAAAAATTTCAGTGTAGACTAAATAAAAGGTTTTTAAAATGTTTATTTTTTCATTTAAGGATAAATCAATTGTTTTGATATCAATTTTGGAAAGGGCACAGGATTTTGCTTTTAATTTATTTAAGAAATGATTATTTGTGAATTTTGTGGAAACAAAGTTAACCGGGTCATGCGTACAGCATTGTGCCCCTAAGTATCGCATTATGTGGACAATTTCAAGTGAAGTGTTGTTTAGTTTGATTTTGTGGTGCATTGCGGATTTATAGGAATTTTCATTATAGATTGTATTATCCCAAATGATCATATAACTATTATTATAAATTGTTTCTTTGAATAAGGTTAAGTAATTTTTGAATTTTTTAAGGATTGAAACTGGTATTTCTTCAATATTGTATTCAATTTCATCACCGTCTGTGGAAATTCCTTTTATTTTATTATTTTCAATTATGGAATGAAACGAAAGTGGTGCTTTGTTTCTTGGAATGATTTTTAATTTGTTTTTATATTCATTATTTATTAAAATTTTGTCTGTGTTATCTAATTTATAAAGGAGATGATCGTTGTGTGAATTGTTATGGTCATAAATCATAGCTTTACATTTTTTTTCATTGAATTTATAACACCAGTCTTTACTGTGTTTTTCGCAGATTTTTAAGAGTTCGTATAGATTGTCGATTGTATTTGCTGTTAAGGCAACGTCATCACAATAGAAAATGGCAGAGACTAAGTAATTTATGTCAGGAGAAATTGCGCCGCAACCGGAGTTTTGTAATTTAATAATTAGATCGTCGACAAATACTGCAAATAAAACCGGACTTAACACTGAACCTTGCAACACACCGTTTATCATTTCGTAGGGGTTGGTTATGAACGGTCTTTCTCTTATTGCGCTGTGTGAATTTTTATAAATTGCTTCTGTTATTTTACAAAGGTTTGGTGAAAGGTTGAAATTGACGAGAAGTTTATAGAATAGACCTTTCCTCCAAACTGTGTCAAACGCTTTTCTTATGTCGAGGAAAGCTGAAAAAAGAGGTTTTTTATTTATAGAAGCAGTTTCACTCAAAAGGTTCAAAGTCCCCAATTGCTCAGGGACGCCTCTCGTATGTCGATTACCTCCTTGGAGAATGTGCAGGGATTTTCTAATCTTGGCGACGTCACACATTCTCCACAAAATCATTCGCTCATAGATTTTGAACACTGTTGGGAGGAGGGTGATTGGACGATATTTGCTTGGGATATTTGCCCCGATTTCTTTTTGTATCCCAACCACGCTACCGAGACGATTATAGAATGGAATTACAAACGAACGATTCCAAATATTGTACATATTACACAACAGTATATTAATCTCATAATTATTCAATTTCAAATGCGTTATATTTATGAAATCATAGCCTGGAGCACCAGCAGCATTAGCAGCATAGATTGCAGATTCAACATTTGGTATATTATTTTTATTGTTTTCGTATTGATTAATAGAGTGTTTATGGC
The DNA here is from genome assembly GCA_024222485.1 of bacterium. Classification (GTDB taxonomy): domain Bacteria; phylum RUG730; class RUG730; order RUG730; family JAAEPJ01; genus JAAEPJ01. The sequence continues at coordinate 2,057 of JAAEPJ010000415.1, forward strand.
AACGCCAACAATTTATGTGAGTGGAATGGTATTTATTATCGGGATTATACAATGGATTGTATTTATGGAAACATTTGTGACAGATTGTATGGACATTGCCTATTTCATTGATGTGTTCATAAATTATACGTTTATTACTATTGTGATCGATGTGCAACAAATCCTTACAATTATGACTACAGACTGTACATATTTTATGATTATTCATTTCATTATCGATTGTTATATCATTTTCTATGCTATATTTATTGCAAATAGGACAGTTATTATTCAAAACTCTGTCACTGTCATCGAAAGTATTATTGTGAGTGTAAATTTGTATATTTTCAGAATTAGGATTTCGACAAATGATATTTTTGCAGTTATTTTTGCAGGTGTAGCAGGTGTGTGTATTGGTATTATTGGTTATGTCTATTATGGTAATGTCATTGTCGCGGATATTAAGGCAATGTATACAGTGTTTTTGATTATTTTGTATTTCATTTATGTCAGGCAATATTTCCATTTTCGCATCATAGTCATCGTTATCGCTTTCATCATCTATTACGAATGCGTTGAACAGATTATTTTCCTTCAAATCATCGTTTGGGGGATCATAATCTTCAATATTTTCCCAATCAATTTCAGCATTATTTTTTATG
>JAAEPJ010000416.1 GCA_024222485.1 bacterium
TTAAAAGGCAATCTAAGCATTATAAGGAAGAAAATGAAGAGTTGAAGTTTACCTTAAAACATCAAAGAACTTATTAGAAATATTTGGCTACCCGGAGGAGGGTTCGTATATTTAGGTGTTCGAATGGTTCGGACAATTAAATTAAAATTAAAGTTATGTTAGGTATTTTATTGTTAATCATTTTTGTGTTTTATTTTCTATGGGGCATGCTTTATTTATATGCTTTTTTAACTAACCATCCTTGGTTGTTTGTGGCTTTTAGTTTATCTTGTATTATATTTCCTTCATTGTTGTGGTATTATGCGGCAGAATGGGAAAATGATATGAAGATAATTGGGTTTTTCATATTTTTTCCATTTATATTAGTTGGAATTAGGTTATTACCTGTGAGTTTAAAAGAACTTCAAGAGGAAAAGGAAGTGAGAGTAGAAAGAGATAGGCAAAATAGGGAATGGGAGAAACATTTACGGAAAAAAGTTGATGATGGTAGGATGACTGAGGAAGAATTTAAGGAACTTACAAAAATAAAATAAAAATTATGAAACGAATTTATGAAATGACCGATAAAGAATTAAGACAATCGGTAGGTGCAAACACTAGAGTTATGACTAATAGATTAATTTCTATTTCTAAATGGATAACATTTTGGTCTATATTGCAA
>JAAEPJ010000417.1 GCA_024222485.1 bacterium
ACTACCACGTCCAAAATTTCCTCGCTCGTGAGGTGCTCGAGGGTGGAGTCAGGACCAAGGATTGCTTGCTCACGAACTAACTTTCTGAATGAGGCTCGTTTGAGAGTGCACCACATGCAGGAGTCGTTGAGTTTCTTGAATGTGTCTTCACATCCGCACCAAAGGAACCCCCGGCGTATGCAGGTTTTCATTGAGGAGTTAGGACTGATGTTGTGTCCACGCTTGTGAATGTCATGCATGATGAGCTGCACCAGAGGACTGTCCTTCTTTAGCAGACGGAGGACGAAGTACTGGGGAGGTAAATTGTTTCTGGATTCCCATCTCCCCAGATCCTTCCTCATTTGTCTGCCCAAGGCCACGGGCACTTCAATGGAGTTGTAGTTGACGACGATCACTTCCATATCTCGGAGAAGGGGACGCAGTTTGATCAGATGGGGGCCGAGCATCTCAGCGGACTCGGCTGTCAGGAGCCAGAGCCCTTCCTCAGCAGCTTCATTCCGATTATCGTCATACTTGCCGATGCACTTCTGGGAAAGGAG
>JAAEPJ010000418.1 GCA_024222485.1 bacterium
ATTGAGATGAAATCTTATTGCAGGGCTAAGTTTTCACTAAGTTTCATGGGGAAACTATAAGAAACCCTCGGTGTAATAAGCTCTAGGCTGTTCCCATGGGCAGGACTGTTGAAATGCATTTGTTTACAACGTTTTACAGCAAACGGAATCGTTTTATTCCATGCAAAAGGCGTACTTTATAAGAAATTAAGTTGAAGACTTATTGCGGGGCTAAGTTTCCTTAAGTTTCATGGGGAACTATAAGAAACCGTCAGTGTAATAAGTTTCAGGCTGTTCCAATGGACAGAACTGTTCTTATACGTTTGTTTACAACGTTTTAGAGCAAACGGAATCGTTTTATTCCATGTGAAAGGCGTACTTTATAAGAAATTGAGGTGAGCTCTTATTGTGGCGCTAAGTTTTCACTAAGTTTCATTGGGAACTATAAGACACCCTCGGTGTAATAAGTTCTAGGCTGTTCCCATGGACGGAACTGTTTTAATACGTTTGTTTACAACGTTTTAGAGGAAACGGAATCGTTTTATTCCATGCAA
>JAAEPJ010000419.1 GCA_024222485.1 bacterium
ATCCCCAGCAAAGCAAATAACACCTTGCAAAGAGAAATTGAAGAGGAAAGCTTAAGGAAACAGTTATCATCATGAGAAAGGAAGAAGTCTCCTTCAGTTTCTTCCATTATCCCCAGCAAAGCAAATAACACCTTGCAAAGAGAAATTGAAGAGGAAAGCTTAAGGAAAGAGTTATCATCATGAGAAAGGAAGAAGTCTCCTTCAGTTTCTTCCATCATCCCCAGCAAAGCAAATAACACCTTGCAGAGAGGTGTACTTACAAATCAGTGTACTTAGTCTCCCTTATTTTGCTGTCCTTCTGCAAATATAGCATGATTGTCGCCGTTCCTATTCTTGAATTCATTCTGGAACATTTGTCTCCTACCACCACATCAATCTCTATCAATCTAGAATACAAAGTACAGAGGCAGCATATCTTTCCCCTGCTCGTTTTTCAAATTTCAGGATGGCAATAAAAATCGGAAAAAAGGAGAAACATAATAAATACTAACGCTTTGGGTACGAAATCAGCAAAGAGGTAAATCAAAAAGTGAACGAAAATGAAACCTTACGCAAGACTAAGTTTCATTTTTGTTGAATTCCAGAAATATTTCTAGGTGTCAGCCAT
>JAAEPJ010000420.1 GCA_024222485.1 bacterium
CTCTTAGCCTAATTTGAATAGAAATATCGATAGCCACTAATTAGTAATTATGTTTTCTCATAATAGTAAGTTGTTTTGCAAGAGGAAACAAGTAGAAACCTTTGTCTCTTCATACTTCACCGTAATGGCTATTCTTAAAGAAAATTTTGGTTTTTCAAACTACTTGGCTAGATCCCTAGTTTATTGGAGGATGGTAGAGCTACTATCTCTGTGTTGATATTAGAAATTATAGTACAGCAGTACACTTAAAAGGCGTTTCACCTCTTTTCAATAACTACTCTAAAAAATGAAAGACTCCTTCCCTTCTTCCCTCCCCCTTCAAACAATGTTGCATTTCACGAAGTAGGAGGTTTGACTTGACATGCACAAAAAAAAGTGAGGCATTGCGTTATTTTCAAAAAACATTCATCAGAGAGGATAGAATTTGAATATATTGTTTTTGGCATTGATTTCATACTATAGTGAGGATAATTGAAACAACACTAGGTTTTTCCGAGTAAGGGGTTTGAGCCCCAACATATTCTCAAACATCATTGTTCTCAGGGGAGGGAAGGAAGATATGTTGTTTTCGGCTTTCATTATGTACTATAGTAACGATAAAATGACTTGATACCAGATTTCAAACCATTGTATATCAA
>JAAEPJ010000421.1 GCA_024222485.1 bacterium
CTTTATTAGAAATTAAGTAGAACTCTTATTACGAGGCTAAGTTTTCACTAAGTCTTCTGGGGAACTATAAGAAACCCTCGGTGTAATAAGTTCTAGGCTGTTCCCATGGAAAGAACTGTTGTAATACGTATGTTTTCAACGTTTTAGAGCAAACAGAATCGTGTTAGTCCATGCGAAAGGAGTACTTTATAAGGAATTGAGGTGAACTCTTATTGCAGGGCTAAATTTTCACTAAGTTTCAGGAAGAACTATAAGAAACCCTCGGTGTAATAAGTTATATGCTGTTCCCATGGATAGAACTGTTGTAATACCTATGTTTACAACGTTTTAGAGGAAACGGAATCGTGTTATTCCATGCAAAAGGCGTACTTAATAAAAAATGAAGGTGAACTGTTATAGCAGGGCTAAGTTTTCACTAAGTTTCATGGGGAACTATAAAAAACCCTCGATGTAATAACTTCTAAGCTGTTCCCATGGACAGAACTGTTGTAATACGTATGTTTACAACGTTTCAGAGCAAACAGAATCGTTTTATTCCATGCCAAAGGCGTACTTTATCAGAAATCAGGGTGAAATCTTATTGCAGGGCTAAGTTTTCACTAAGTTTCATTGGGAACTATAAAAAACCCTCGGTGTAATAAGTTCTAAGCTGTTCCCATGGACAGAGCTGATGTAATACGTATGTTTAGAACGTTTTAGAGTTAACGAATTTGTTTTATTCCATGCGAAAGGTGTACTTTATAAGAAATTCAGGTGACCTCTTATTGCAAGGATGAGTTTTCACTAAGTTTCATAGGGAACTATAATAAACCCTCACAGTAATAACTTCTATACTTTTCCCATTGACAGAACTGTTGTAATTCGTAGGTTTACAAAGTTTTAGA
>JAAEPJ010000422.1 GCA_024222485.1 bacterium
GTATGTTCCCAACGTTTTAGAGCAATCAGAATCGTTTCATTTCTTCGGAAATGCGTACTTTATAAGAAATTGAGGTGAACCCTTATTGCGGGGTTAAGTTTTCACTAAGTTTCATGGGGAATTATAAGAAACCATCGAAGTAATAAGTTCTAAGCTGTTCCCATGGACAGAATTGTTGTAATACGTAAGTTTACAACGTTTTAGAGCAAACGGAATGGTTTTATTCCATGGGAAATGCGAATTTATATGAAATTGAGTTGAACTCTTATTGTGGGGCGAAGTTTTCACTAAGTTCCATAAGAAACTATAAGAAACCATCGAAGTAATAAGTTCTAAGCTGTTCCTATGGACAGAACAGTTGTAATACGTAAGTTTACAGCGTTTTAGAGCAAACGGAATCGTTTTATTCCATGAGAAATGCGTATTTTATAAAAAATTGAGCTGAACTCTTATTGCGCAGCTAAGTTTTCACTATATTTCATTAGAAACTATAAGAAACCATCGAAGTAATAAGTTCTAGGCTGTTCTAATGGACAGAACTGTTGTAATTCGTACGTTGAAAACGTTTTAAAGCAAACGGAATCGTTTAATTCCATGCAAAAGACGTACATTATAAGAAATTAAGGTGAACACTTATTGCACGGCTAAGTTTTCACTAAGTTTTATGGGGCACTATAAAACCCCTCGGTATAATAAGTTTTAGGCTGTTCCCA
>JAAEPJ010000423.1 GCA_024222485.1 bacterium
CATGGAATAAAACGATTCCGTTTGCTCTAAAACGTTGTAAACATACGCATTACAACAGTTCTGTCCATGGGACAAGCCTAGAACTTATTACACTGAGAGTTTGTTATAGTTCCCCATTAAATTTAGTGAAAACTTAGCCCCACAATAAGAGTTGACCTCAATTTCTTATAAAGTACGCCTTTTGCATGAAATAGAATGATTCCGTTTGCTCTAAAACGTTGTAAACATTCGTATTACAACAGTTCTGTCTATGGGAACAGCTTAGAACTAATTACATCGAGGGTTTTTTATAGTTCCCCTGAAACTTAGTGAAGACTTAGCCCCGCAATAAGAGTTCACCTCAATTTCTTATAAAGTACGCCTTTCGCATGGAATAAAATGATTCCGTTTTCTCTAAAAACTTGTTAATACGTTTTACAACAGTTCTGTCTAGGGAACAGCTTAGAACTTATTACATCGAGGGTTTCTTAAAGTTCCCCATCAAACCTAGTGAAAACTTAGCCCCGCAATAATAGTTCACCTCCATTTCTTATAAAATACGCCTTTCACATGGAATAAACCAATTCCATCGGCACAACACCGTTGCGGACA
>JAAEPJ010000424.1 GCA_024222485.1 bacterium
CGATATAAATCACTAGAATGATCAGCAAGAGTTTTGTTTCACATTGTACTTTACCAACTTTAGATGCAAAAGGAAAGAGATAATTGCCCTTGTACTGATATTCTTTATATCTATTCAACGGCTTTCATATGATTTCCGAAGATTGCCAAGTCTTTTTTCAAAGATGAATTTTTGTTTTCTTTCTACTAAATAAAGTGCCTTGAAAAATACATTTGTTTTATTAAAATCTTTATAGAAAATTAAACGAATTACCAATAAAGACATAAGGGGGACTAGCTCAAGTGGTAGAGCGCTCGCTTTGCATGCGAGAGGTACCGGGGTCGATGCCCGGGTCCTCCAATTCGTTTGAACTTGATGGTAATATTTTCTCTAGACTTTTGTTCAAAGACTGTGGAGGGACGGAGTTTCCGCTCAGAAAGAAATCTTTGATCAATCATACTTTCATCAAACGTCTTAACAAATCATAAAGTATCTTTAAATCATTGATCTTTTACTTGCTGAATAGCAGCCCAAACAAGAAAGGGAA
>JAAEPJ010000425.1 GCA_024222485.1 bacterium
ATATGTTCAGAAATCTTATACCTGCTAAATGTTGGTGAAGTTTACTTTTTGAAACAGGTTTCTAAAAACAATTCTCTTTTGTGCCTTTTTGTCTTTTTATTAAAGATCAAACCAATGCCAAGTCATTGGTTTACATTAAGTGAGTCTTTAAGTTAATGTTTGTGCAAATGCAGGTTGAAAATTTCTTCGTTTTTGATTAAAATAACGACTCTGTGTTGCAATGGTAGCGCGTCTGGCTCCAGTTCAGAAGGTTGCGTGTTTAAATCACGTCAGGGTCAGGCAGGTTTTACTATTCGGGCATATTCTGGCCATTTCTCTTAATAATATTTTAAGACTTATTGAGGAAGATGTTTCTCGATTAAGCTCTGTGAACATGGGAAAAGGCACTGTTGATGCAAAAAGGATATGTTCAGAGATCTTATTCCTGCTCGTTGTTACTGAAGTCTACATTTTGAAACAGGTTTCTAAAATCAATTCTCTTTTGTTCCTTTTTGTCTTTTCGTTAAAGATCTAACCAATGCCAAGTCATTTGTTTACACTAACAAAGTCTTTGAGTAAACGTCTATGCCAATGCAGTTTGGAAATTTCTTGGTGTGTGATTAATATAAGGACTCTGTTGCGCAATGGTAGCGCGTCTGGCTCTAGTCCAGAAGATTGCGTGTTCAAATCACGTCCGGGTCATGCAGGTTTTAATTTACGGGCATATTCTGGCCATTTCTCTTAATATTTCAAGAAATATTGAGGACAATTTTTCTTCATTGAGTTGGTCTTTTCGTTTCTTTAATAATATTTCAAGATATATTGAGGACGATATTTCTTCATTGAGTTCTGTAAACAAGGGAAAAGGCACTGTTGAGTCAAAAAGGATATGTTAAGAAATCTTATACCTGCTCAATGTTGGTGAAGTTTACTTTTTGAAACAGGTTTCTAAAATCAATTCCCTTTTG
>JAAEPJ010000426.1 GCA_024222485.1 bacterium
CATCTCTTAATATATTACTTTGATCACAACTAACCTTATTAAGGTCATTGTGTAATTTAGTCAATCTCTGTCCACCTACAATCAGTTCATCATCATATGACATCATTGCTATCTCTCGAAGAACAGAATCATCTTCTATAGATGAACTTAGTGCATAAATCTCCTCGTAAAAAGGGCGGTCAAGGTAACAAGCCTTATTACTCCAATCTATATCCTCATCTATATTTTTGTAGCAAACTAAATAAGCCAATTCATCATCTCTCAAAAAATCTATAGTCACTTCTGATACCTAACAATTTAATCCAAAGTAATTCTGTAGTAATCCCCTCTATTACCATTATCTCCGTAAAATCTTTCAGATATGATTAACTTCATAAGGGGATTAATGATAATGAACATACCTTGTGTTTATTAAAGTATATTGACCTCCATGGATACTATAAAAAATAAAGAATCAAAGACGTTAGTTGTAGATAGAGATTTAATTCGTTCAGCCGCACGTAAAATGCATGGCTTTGAACGTCGTGCTTTTATGGCAGAAATATCATTAGAATATTGTAATGGAAGTCCTCGAAAAACAGAACGAATGTTTGGTTGGGCGAGAGATACCGTAGAGACAGGCTTGGGAGAAACTCGAAGTGGGATAATTTGTCTTGGAGCACAAAGTACACATTCAGGAGCAAAGCTGTGGGAAGAGTCTTATCCATTAGCGGCAAAAGCACTGGTTGAATTAGCAGAATACCATTCCCAACAAGATTCATCTTTTATGAATAGTATCGCATTTACTCGTCTTACCGCAAAGGAAGCATTGAAACAGTTAAAAGAACAGGGCTTTAGTAAAAAAGAACTTCCGTCTCCAAGTACTATGGGATTAGCTTTAAATCGTTTGGGATATCGACTCAGAAATGTAGACAAAGCAAGACCTCTAAAGAAAATACCAGAAACCGATGCAATTTTTGAGAATGTAAAAAAAAGATGATTTAGTCAATGATGATAGTGTGATACGTTTTAGTTTTGATTGTAAAGCAACGGTGAAAATAGGAGAAGTTTCACGTGGAGGACAAACACGGGGTTACAACAAAGCATTAGACCACGATATGCAGATAAATGGAACACATACTCCTTTTGGCATTGTAAATGAAAATACCGGAGAATTATACATTGGATTTGGTAGTTCATATAAAACCAGTGATTTTGTGGTAGATGAGCTTAAGAATTACTGGGATACACTTTCTCAAGAGGTAAAAGACAGGGCAAAAGTACTTCAAATAAAATTAGATAATGGACCAGAAAACAGCGGTGTTCGAACTCAATTCTTAAAACGGATTATTGAGTTTTGTGATACAATAGGTAAAACAGTTCAGCTGCTTTACTTTCCCCCTTACCACAGTAAATATAATCCAATTGAAAGATGTTGGGGAGTTCTGGAAATACACTGGAATGGAGCACTTTTAAGTAACGCACGAACAATGATCAATTGGGCAAAAAGTATGACGTGGAAAGGTATATCTCCACTGGTAACACTAAGTCACAAGATATATGAAAAAGGTATAAAGTTAACAAAAAAGGAAATGAAAAAATACGAAAAACGTTTACAACGAAATCCAAATTTACCGAAGTGGGATATCTTGATAGAGCCTCTTACTCCTGGGGAGATTCTTTCTCATTAATCCCCTAGAACATGATTTATTGAGCTTCGCCCTTTGAGTATAACCTGCATATCATAGAGAAGTCTTCATTTTAATCAAGAGTCTTCCAAATATAGTTAAAATGAATCTCCATCCTTATTACTATCCTCATATAAATAAGAAATCACAGTAACTAAATACATTTGAGAAATTACTCATAAAGATTATATACCCGTCATTTTCTATGAAAAATTGATTTGTATCTAATAAGATGTTTA
>JAAEPJ010000427.1 GCA_024222485.1 bacterium
ATGAATTAAAAAACAGGCTATTTACCCTGATAAATGAACAAGAGAGAGCTATTGGAGATAAGAAGTATATTGCGAATATTTATTTTTACCAAGTTTTAGAGTACTTAAAGAATACGAAAAAGAATCCAGATATTATCTCACGAGATTTGCTCGAAAAGACAGCTGCTCATATTAATGGTCTGAATGATAAGCTAGCTTGGGCTGCTTTTTTAGCGCGTGTGGAATGGTTGATGACAAATAATAGTCAATTTGATAATGTTGCTTCTTTAGATACTTTTGATGTGATTAATGGACTGTTTTATATCCCAGAGAACTTCGCATTTAATTTTTATCGTTCTAAGAATGACTGGAGTATTAAAAATGAGGCTAATTACCTTGCGTATAAGACTTATATGTATTTTATCTCTGTAATTAATAGTTTGCGGGAGAGATTTACGTGGAACAATCAGGCAAATGAGGTTAATAATAATAGAGAGGCATCGAGTATGTTTAAGGTTAACCCTAAGACAGATGCAGGTTTATCAATCATGGAGTATATTGTCGAAAAGGACCTTTTAGACGGCGAAGGAAAAAGAAAGATAGAGGCAATCACTAAGGTCATTCATAGTCTGGAAAATTTAAACGAAAATGATGAGTTAGACCTAGGGGGTGGAGGTTTTAATAAGGAGTCCATGCGTAAAGAATTATACTTAAAAAGATTGTCTTTATTGAAAGTAGAGGCTGGGAAGAATGATAATGATTTATCAAAAAAAATATCATTTTTAGAGTCTGCCAAAGCGGATATTTTAGTCGTAAAAAATATTGGTTATGCGGGAAGTATTGATAAGTATTACTTAGATAAGACCTTAGTTGAGGTAGAGAGTGAATTGGCGCAGTGTTATATTATTATAAGCCAAAATAATTTTGGAATGGATATAGAAGAATCTAAGACGCAAGAGGAATTGGTCGCAAATTTTGAGGAAGAATTAGGGA
>JAAEPJ010000428.1 GCA_024222485.1 bacterium
GTTTTTACCTCGAATAATTAATTATTTTTGATGAGCATATTATATAAAATTCAATATTGTTTTTGTATCTTTTTTATGGAAATCACAGATTTTTTTTTAACATTAAAAAACTTACCTTAGTTGTGCAGAGGTCTTTTAAAAATAGATACTTTAAAAAATTCAAAGTGCAAACAAGAATTTTTTAAAAAAATAACACGGGTGATATTTGGATAATTCTATAAATGAATAACTACTTGAGTTAAAATATTTATTTTATTAAATTCTTCCTAGCTTATAACAATTTGATCTTTCATTTTTCCTCTTAAATTTATACCAAAAGTTTGTTTTAAAAAATAGGTATTATCATTTTGTAGCGACACATGATAATTAAGGTATTGTATCAAAAAATAATTTTTTATATAATGCTTGTTTATTGTGCATTAATTTTTATTTATTTAGATATTTTACTTTACATTGATTAATGCTTTTTTAAAATTCATAGAATTTGGTCAACTGTTTCTCAACCCTGCACAAGATATATTTAAAAGAGGAAATTTAGAATGACACAAAAAAACAAAGAAATCCTATTTAATCATTTTCCTAAAAAGCAAGGACTATATGATCCGGTTTTTGAGCATGACAACTGTGGCACAGGTTTTGTCTGTGACCTTAAAGGCAATAAATCACATAAAATTATGAAAAATGCTCTAGAAATTCTTATCCGCATGACCCATCGTGGTGCTGTTGGTGCAGACCCTTTAACAGGTGATGGAGCAGGAATCCTCTTACAAATGCCGGACACTTTTCTGCGAAAAAAAATGAAAGACTTACCTGAAGCAGGAGATTATGGTGTGGCTCTAGTCTTCTTGCCACAAGATGAGAAAGAGCGAACCTTTTGTATCGAAACCTTTGAAGCAGAAATTAAAGCTGCTGGACAAAAACTTATTGGTTGGCGCGATGTACCAGTTGATAATTCTGTCGTTGGAGTTACTGCGCGTGCAACTGAACCTGTGATGAAACAACTTTTTGTAGCCCTTGGCAAGTCTACCGAAAAAAGCATGCCTTTTGAACGAAAACTTTATATAATCCGTAAAAAAACAGAAAATACAATAAAAGCAAAAAACTTAAAACAAAAAACTTTTTTCTATGTCACAAACCTTTCATCAAGGACTCTTAGTTATAAGGGTTTATTAATGCCTTATCAGGTATCTAAATTTTTCTTAGATTTACAAGATCCAGAATTAACAACAGCCATTGCACTGATTCATTCACGCTACTCAACCAATACTTTCCCAACATGGGACTTAGCACAACCTTTTAGATTTTTAGCACATAATGGAGAAATTAACACCCTAAGAGGAAATATCAACTGGATGACAGCCAGACATAGTCTCTTAAAAACCGAGTTACTAGATACTGATCTTACAGAACTTCTTCCTATTATCATGCCTAATGGCAGTGACTCTGCTTCGCTTGATAACATGATTGAATTTCTTGCCTTAACTGGTCGTGATCTTGCCCAATTGATGAACATGCTTGTTCCTGCTGCATGGGAGACGAATAAATTTTTAGATGACGATGTTCGTGCTTTCTATGATTATCACGCCTGTGTTATGGAGCCTTGGGATGGACCTGCATCTTTAGCGGTTACTGATGGCAAACAAGTGGGAGCCGTTTTGGATAGAAATGGGTTGAGACCCTCAAGGTTTATTGAAACAAAAGATGGGATGGTCGTGATGGCATCAGAAATGGGCGTTTTAGATATTGAGCCTGAAAATATTAAAACTTCTGGGCGGCTAACACCTGGGAAAATGTTTATGGTCGATATTGAGAAAGGACGCATTGTTTCTGATGAAGAAATAAAAAAAGACATATCGACAAGAAAGCCTTATAAAGAATGGGTAAAAAATAACTTAATTGATCTTGATGACTTAAACGCTAATGATCCGGGACAAAAAATTGATGATTTACTCGTTCTAAAGAAAGCTTTTGGCTATACTCGTGAGGATATCAGAACAATTATTAAGCCAATGGCAGAACTTGGACAGGAACCTATTGGGGCAATGGGCGATGATATCCCCATAGCAGTTTTATCAAAAAACTCAAGACTACTTTATAATTATTTCAAACAATTATTTGCACAGGTAACTAATCCTCCAATCGACCCAATACGCGAAGAGATTGTGATGAGCTTAACTAGCTACATTGGTCCTGAAAAAAATATTCTCAAAGAAAGTGAAAAACACGCTGCCAGAATTAAGGTAAAAGAACCTATTTTATTTAATAAAGATCTTGCTAAGCTTGAAAACTTAAAAACTAAAAAGATTTCCATCTTATGTAAAGCTGAACAAACTGATTTTAAGGAAACACTTGACAGAATCTCTCATGAAGCAATGCAAGCTATTAATGAAGGCTATGATTTTATTATCTTAAGTGACCAAGGAGTTAACCAGGACAACATGGCCCTTCCAGCATTACTCGCTATGGGAACTGTTCACCATCATTTAGTCCGGAATGCTGTCCGTAAATGTATTGGCATTATTTTAGAAACAGCGGAACCAAGAGAAGTTTTTCACTTTGCCTTACTCTTTGGTTATGGTGCTGATGCGATTAACCCTTACCTTGCCTATGAAGCAGTTAAAGATCTTATTTCTCAAGAACTGATTACCACAGACGAAAACATAGCCATTAAAAATTACCGCAAAGCAATAAATAAAGGCATTAAGAAAATTTTATCAAAAATGGGAATTTCCACTCTTCAGAGTTACCGTGGTGCTCAAATTTTTGAAGCACTTGGTATTGGAGAAGAGGTCATTAATAAAAGCTTTACAGGCACATCCTCAAGGATCGGTGGCATAGATTTATCAATAATTGCAAAAGAAACGATTATGAGGCATACCAATGCTTATAATAAATTTTCTAAAAATCAAAATTACTTACCTACAGGCGGTTTCTACCAATGGAAACAAGATGGCGAGTTTCATCTTTGGAACCCTGAATCTATTGCTAAGCTCCAAGATGCAACGACTAATGGTGATTATAAAAAATATCAGGACTTTGCTAAGCTTATCAATGACCAATCAAATCAACCAACAACTTTGCGTGGTCTCTTAAACTTCAAAACAAAAAAAGCCATTCCTTTAGACCATGTTGAAAGTGTCGATGAAATTGTTAAACGCTTCTGTACAGGAGCCATGAGTTTTGGTTCAATCAGCCGTGGAGCACATGAAACCTTAGCAATTGCTATGAACCGTCTTAAGGGTCGCTCAAATACGGGAGAAGGCGGCGAGAATCCAGCAAGATTTACCCCTCTTCCTAATGGGGATTCTAAGCGTAGTGCAATTAAACAAGTAGCCTCAGGCAGGTTTGGGGTTAATTCAAATTACTTAGCAAATGCTGACGAAATTCAAATTAAAATTGCCCAAGGAGCTAAGCCGGGGGAAGGTGGTCAGCTACCCGGACATAAGGTTAGCGTAACTATTGCTAAAACTCGTTATACAACCCCCGGAGTTACTTTAATTTCTCCTCCTCCACATCATGATATTTACTCTATTGAAGATTTAGCACAACTGATTTATGATCTTAAAAATGCCAATCCTTATGCGCGAATTAGTGTCAAGCTAGTTTCTGAAGTAGGTGTAGGAACAATTGCTGCAGGGGTTGCTAAAGCCCATGCAGATATGATTTTAATCTCTGGTGGTGATGGTGGGACTGGAGCTTCTCCTTTAAGCTCAATGAAACATGCTGGACTGGGTTGGGAGCTTGGCTTAGCTGAAACACACCAAACCTTGGTTTTAAACGATTTAAGAAGCCGTGTAAGACTACAAACAGATGGACAAATGAGAACAGGAAAAGATGTTGTGGTCGCTGCGATGCTTGGTGCAGAAGAATATGGATTCTCTACAGCCCCCTTAATCGTCATGGGCTGTGTAATGCTGCGCCACTGTCATATAAATAATTGCTCAGTAGGTGTCGCAACCCAAGACAATATTTTACAGACTAGATTCAGAGGAAAAATTGATGCTCTCATTCATTATATGAAATTTGTAGCTGAAGAAGCACGAGAAATCATGGCAGCTATAGGAGTTAGAAATATAAATGAACTCATTGGGCGTACGGATTACTTAGAAGTGAACCAAGCAATTGTGCCTTGGAAAGCTAAAAAAATTGATTATTCCAAAGTACTATATAGACCTGATGTGCCAGAGGAGATTGGTGTTTACAAAACAAAAAAACAAAATCATGCTATTGATAATGTTTTAGACTGGAAGTTAGTTGCTGATGCCAAAGAAGCTCTTGAACATCAAAAAGAAGTTAAAATAACATCAAAAATATCGAACACAAATAGAACTGTTGGCGCAATTTTGAGCTACCATGTTTCTAAAAATTATTCAGATGCCGGTCTTAATGATAACACAATCCATTGTAAATTTAATGGTTATGCCGGACAATCATTTGGAACATTCCTTGCACATGGGATTACCTTTGAGCTAGAAGGGATGGCTAATGACTATGTGGGAAAAGCTATCTCTGGAGGTAAAATTATTGTTTACCCTTCTAAAAAAGCTAGTTATATCCCTGAAGAAAATATCTTAATCGGCAATACAACTTTTTATGGTGCGATTCATGGGGAAGCTTATATCCAAGGTGTTGGTGGCGAAAGATTCTGTATCCGCAACTCTGGCTTAAATGCTGTCATTGAAGGTGTTGGCGATCATGCGTGTGAATATATGACAGGTGGGAATGTGGTCATTATCGGTAAAACAGGTAGAAACTTTGCAGCAGGAATGAGCGGTGGAACTGCTTATGTATGGGATTATGATGGGCAGTTTAAAGACCGTTGTAATATGGAGATGGTTGAGATTGAAGAATTAACGGCTGAAGATCATGATATAATCAACACGCTCCTTCGTAACCATAAGAAACATACACATAGTAAGGTCGTAAATAAATTCTTAAACGGCAATGAGAGTGCCAAATTGGTCAAGGTTATGCCAATCGAATATAAGCATATTTTAACACAGAAAAAACTAGAAGAAAAAATGGGTTTGGCTGATAATCAGTAAACCGTCAAGATCAAAGAGGAAAAAAAGCTTAAAAACTAAATGATAATGGGCTGCGTCTATCCTTACAAGGATGTTGCCTGAGATTTTTATTGATAAGGAGACACTTTAATTATGGCTAAAGATCCTAAAGGTTTTTTAAATATAACTAGAAAAATATCAGAATACAGACCTGTTTGTGACCGCATAAGGGATAACAAAGAGGTCATAGACCCACGCTCAGATGCATCTTCTATGGAACAAGCAAAGCGCTGTATGGATTGTGGGACACCATTCTGTCATAGTGGTTGCCCTATCGGCAACATTATCCCAGAATGGAATGAACTTTTAGCTGCAGGACACTGGGAAGCAGCCTTTCTTTTATTAGATGCTACAAATATTCTACCAGAAGTGACGGGTAGAATTTGTCCTGCTTTATGTGAAGCATCTTGTGTGATAGCGATTAATGATGATGCCGTAACCATCCGTGAAAATGAGCTGGGAATCATTGAACATGCCTTTAATTCTGTGCTAATCAAACCTCACCCACCGCAAGTTCGAACAGGCAAACATGTTGCAGTTGTTGGTAGTGGACCTGCAGGAATTAGTGTAGCAGCATTTTTGAATAGAAAAGGCTACTCTGTAACTGTTTTTGAAAGAGATGCTAACCTTGGTGGTATCTTGCGTTACGGTATTCCTGATTTTAAGCTTGAAAAAACTTTACTCGAAAGACGCATTGAACTTTTAAAAGAAGAGGGCATACAATTTAAAGTTAATACGAATATTACAGATATTGACTCACTTAAAAAAGAGCAAGACTTTGATGCCGTGTGCTTGGCGATTGGCTCAAGAACTCCCCGTGATTTAGTTGTCCCTGGTCGGGAACTCGATGGCATTCATTTTGCAATGGACTTCTTGATCCAGCATAACAAAAAAGTCACAGCTGAATCATTTAATGAACCTGATATTACGGCACTCAACAAAAATGTTGTAGTCATAGGTGGAGGAGATACAGGTGCCGACTGTATTGGTGTTTCACATAGACAGGGAGCGAGCTGTGTTACTCAAATAGAAATTATGCCTAAACCTCCTGAAGATCGGACTCCAGAAATGGCTTGGCCAAAATTCCCAATGATTCTTAGGGTATCATCTTCACATCAAGAAGGTGGCGAGCGTGACTGGTGTGTGATGACCAAAAAATTTCTAGCAACTGAAAATAAAAAAGTTAGAGCAATTCAATGTGAAAGGGTTGAGTTTGGACCTGAAAAAGATTCGAATGGTCGTGCGATCATGAAAGTTGTAGAAAATAGTGAATTTGAAATACCTACAGACCTTGTTGTTCTAGCCATGGGCTTTGTCCATCCCGAACATGAGGGCTTGATTAAAAATACAGGTTTAGAACTTGACCAAAGAGGAAATATCAAAGCAGCGGAAAAAAACCCAACAACTTCTATCGAAGGAGTTTTTGTAGCAGGGGATGCCAGACGCGGAGCATCCTTGATTGTCTGGGCAATTTATGAAGCGCAAAATGCTGCAGCGGCAATCGATGAATACTTGTCATAAAAAAACTACGCCCTCTTTAAGTATTACTCGCACAAGGAGACGAAAAAAAACTGTATCAGCACAAATGGTTAACGGCAATATCCATATCAAAGCACCCATGCATATTGCCGAAACTGAGCTTCATAAAATCATTGAAAACCTCACAAAAAAGTTAACTAAAAAAACGGATCTTTCGCTTAAAGATATTACGAAAAAACTCAATAAAAAATATTTCAACAACAAGCTTATCATTAACTCCATTGAATATTCTGCTAAACAAAAAAAACGCTTTGGTTCCTGTCAAACCCTAACAGCTAGGATTTTAATTTCTGAACGACTTAAAAAAGTACCTAAATGGGTTTTAGAATATGTGATTTTTCATGAGATGGCACACTTGATTGAGCCTAATCATGGCCAAAATTTTAAAAAAATTACAGCCAAATTTCCTTTAGAAGAACGGGCAAAAGGCTTTTTATTGGCTATGAGCTATGAGCTTTATGATGAATGATTTGCAAATTTTTTGAAAAATTTGTAAAATTATTGACCGTTTTTACTGAGTAATTGTATAGTCTATTCAATCAATAATTATTACTCATCTGAATCTGGCGTGGTACCCAAGTGGTAAGGGAGAGGTCTGCAACACCTTTATTCAGGGGTTCGAATCCCCTCCACGCCTATTATTTGCATATTTTATGGCATAAAATAATCAACACTTCTTTTGTACCAACTAATTATTGTATTAACCTACGACAGCGAAGCTGCAAAAAAATTCAAAAATTAGAATACGAACAAGGTTCTACTCCTCATCAAATCAAATATAAATTAGATATGTACAATAATTATTGATAAAAAAAAAGCAATTACAACAAGAATCCTGTAACTGCTTTTATAAATACAAAGGATACATTAGATGCTATGTTTTGAGATATCTTAGACACACAAAAGTTGACAGGACCAGTATTTGGTTTTGGTAATCTAAGCCCTCATGGACTTGCTTTTATCAAAAAAAATCATATTCATTGATTCTTAAGCCTATTTTAGTCTTTTTTCTGAGTTTTGCGGTTAGTGCCAAGATCCATTGCACTTTGTGAAAATTGGGACTTACCTATTTCCTTATCAAACCCCGTAAAATCTATCTTGATATCTTTATACTGAAAATACTCTATATACGGTAAAATCATGCCTCCTAAAAACAATGATAAAACTATTATAAAATTCCAATTATTAGATATTACATTATAATTTGTCAAAAATATTCCTTTACCACAATGCCAACTTCCCTGGAAAAAATAAAACGAGTAAAATAGGCAAGATAAACCATAAAACAATTTTATATCCCC
The DNA here is from genome assembly GCA_024222485.1 of bacterium. Taxonomy (GTDB): domain Bacteria; phylum RUG730; class RUG730; order RUG730; family JAAEPJ01; genus JAAEPJ01. The sequence continues at coordinate 7,904 of JAAEPJ010000428.1, forward strand.
AGCTAGACTTTAAGTCATTTCCAAAGCTATTAAAAAAGTCTTGCACTTCTGTCGTTAGAAATTTCCTATTTAATGCAATTGCTTTATTAAAATATTTTTTTGCTTCTTTATACTTCCTTAGTTTATAATAAACTCGTCCTAAATCAAAATCTAAAAGACGATATTTGATAATATAAAAAAAATAGTGAAAAATAAAAACGAAAGTGTATCAAAAAAATAATATTGATCTATTCCAAAGACAGATTTTATCTGCAAATATGAAAAAAAACTGGTTAAAAATGAGATGCTCATAAATAAAAATATCCCTTTCATAAATACCAACAATCCTCTCATATCAAGTAAAAAGATATCTTAAAAATTCCCATGACTTAACTCTCAAATTAACCTATAATTACACCTTAACATATTACACCTACAATATAAACAATATAAAACAAATAGTTAGTTAAGGAGATATAATCCAAATTGAAAAAAATCACAATAGTATTAATATTTTTATTAATTAATACCTCTATTTCATTTTCTTACAATAGAGGATTTGTTGAAATTTATGTCAAAGGCGGACTTGCCAAAGCAGAAAACAAGGATTATCAAGGAGCAATCCAATCTTATAACAAAGCTATAGAGCTAGAACCTATCTGTGTGGAAGCCTACAATAATAGAACAAATGCTAAAAGAAGATTAAAAAATTATTCAGGGGCTACCCAAGACTATAATAAAGCTATCAAATTAGATCCCATGTTTACAGATGCTTATACTAATAGAAGCAATCTAAAAATAACATTAAAAGATTTTAAAAATGCTATGCAAGACTCCAACAAAGCAATAAAAATTACCCCTGGACTTGCCAGCGCCTATAGCAATAGAGGTTTGGCTAAATATCATCTAAGAGATTATCCATGTGCGATTCAAGATTGTACTAAATCCATAAAACTTGATGCTAAAAATGATGATGCTTATTTGACTAGAGGAGTGGCTAAATATAAATTAGAAGACAACGAAGGTGCTTTAGCAGATTTTAAAAAATCTGCGGCACTAGGGAATGAACAAGCATTTGTAAATTTGAAAAACATTAGACAACCCAACAACATGATACAGAAACAAAAGTATAAATATGAATATACATTTTAATTAATAATTAACCCAATAATTATTTTATTTTACAAGCATCTCCACCTGCTATTTATCAAAGTTTATAAAATATTTTTACCTAAAATTGCTTTATCTAATGACATCAGCCCAGAAATCAAATAGAATTATAATTCTATTGATAAAAAAGGATTTTGATTCATGAAAAATTATCAAACTAAACTTTTGAAAATACACCGAAATATTAAAGAAGGGTTTCTGAGTATCTTAGCTGGTGGGCTTTATGCCATCGCCATTAAATATTTTATTTTTCCTTCAGAAGTTATCATGACGGGAACAGAAGGCATTGCTCTTGCTGTAGGTTATTTTTTTGATAATCAAAACCTTTTTATTATCCTTTATCTTTCGTTCCAACTTGCTCTAATTATCTTTGCTTTTGTGAAAATTAGCTTCCGATTTTCCTTAAGAACGACCCTAGTTGTTAGCACTGTCGTGGGGCTATTAAGCATTCTACCTGAATATCAATTTGCCAACCCTGAACCACAGAATGAACGCATTATTTTGGTCATTTTTGGTGGTATTTTGGCTGGGATTGCCAAGGCAATTGCCTTTCGCTATAGCTCTTCCACAGGAGATGAAGATATTCCCGCCGCTTATTTTTCTATGAAATATTTAAAACCTGTAGGCAACATTGGGATTATCGCTGCATTAATCTCCACTCTTTTTGGCATCACTTTAGCCTTTCTTAAAAATTTTCAAATTGAGCCTGTGATCAATACGCTGATGTACACGGCTATTTATATTTTCATGAGCACAGAAACCCTCAATAGTTTTTATCGTAAATTTAAACTAGTTTTGATCAATGTGATCACTAAATCTCCGGAAAAAATTGGAGAAAAAATCAAAGAAATATTACCCCATAGAACATTTACGATTCAAGAAGGGGTTGGTGGATATTCCAAAAACAAGGTGAAAATATTACGGGCTATTGTGACGAAAGAAGAAATGCCAGATATCATTCAGGTCGTTGAAAGTTCAGGGAAAAATACTTTCTTTTTTTATCATGATATTTCAGGGGTTTATAAAAGTTACTATATTTCCCCTATTCAGTAATACTTCTCCTAGTATATCCACGAATAAGTTAAGAATGTCTTTTTATTCTAAAGAATAAAAAATAGCGACGCTGAAGTATTGACCTATGTTAACAAAAAACAGCAACGCTAAAAAAATATATATATTTTTAGGTAATCCCTAAATGACAAGTTAAAAGATATTTTGTATAATTGTTCCCATGAAAATTTTAAAAGGAACTCCTATATTCCCTAGTATTGTTAAAGGGAAGATTTATTTGTATTTAGATGAGTCAGAGATAGACATTCCACATTATGACATAGAAGCAAAGGATGTTGATTTAGAACTCACTCGCTTTTCACTAGCGCTTGACTCTGTCAAAGCAGAGATTACTCAAATGATCTCAAAAACAAAAACAGCGGATAAAAACATTAGAGAAATATGTACGGTCCATCTAATGATTTTAGATGACAAAGATTTAAGCTCCAAAATAACTAATTTTATCAAAATAAAACAAGAGAATGCCGAGCATGCAGTTTCTGACATCTTTCAAGAATATATTGACAAATACAAGCAAAAAGAAAGCCACTTTCAAGAATTGACTTACGATTTTATTGATCTTAGAACCAGAGTCCTTAACCGCTTAATGACTACAGGTGATACATTTAACTGCCCAATATCTAAAGACCAACAAACAATTGTTGCCGCAAAAAAGCTAACACCATACATGGTGTTAAACAGTAAAAAAAATCATGTAGCCGCTTATATTATTGAGGAAGGTGGTTTTACCACTCATGCCATTATTATTGCGAGGTCTATGGGGCTTCCGGTTATTTTTAATGTAAAAGTTGATGAAAGTATTTCTTGCCTTGATGATGTCATTATTGACTCCTTTGAGGGGGATATTATTATTAACCCTAATGAGAAAACTCTCCTTGAATATGTTGAAAAGACTAAAAATATTGAAAAAAAACATCAATTTTGTAAACTGGGATTAAAAAGACCGCCTCTTTCTCAAACAGGCGAAACCATTAATTTAAAAGTAAATATCAGCCTGCCTGAGGAAATACATCTGCTTGAAAACTTATTATATGATGGGATTGGCCTTTTGCGTACTGAGTTTTTATTTTTAAATCGCAACCATCCGCCAACAGAAGATGCTCAATTTACCATGTATAAAAATTTTTTGGAAGCGGCTAAAGGGAAAGAAGTAACCATTCGTTTACTCGATATTGGTTCGGATAAAACTCCTCTATTTTTTACTTTACCGTCACAAATAAACCCTGACCTAGAAATTAAAGGTGCGCGTGCTATTGAAGTTTTCCCAAAAGTTTATCTTGACCAAGCAAAAGCATTATTGCGTGCAGCTAAATTTGGTCAGCTTAAAATTCTCTATCCTATGGTTTCAGATATTTCTGATATTTTAACCTTTAAAAAATTATTTAACCAAGCCAAAACTGAATTAAAAAAAACAGGGCAAAAATTTAGCACAAACTATAAAGAAGGAATTATGATAGAAACTCCTGCAGCTGCTCTTTTGGCTGAAGAAATGTTAGAACATGTTAACTTTGCTAATATAGGATCGAATGATCTCCAGCAATATACTTTAGCGGCTTCACGCGAGAATAAAATTGTTGATAAACGCTATCATTTATTTCATCCAGCCCTCGTAAAATTAATAGAAATGATTATGATTGCTGGGAGAAAGACAAACAAAGAAATCTGTCTTTGTGGAGAAATTGGTGCTTTTGAATACTTTTACCCCACACTGCTTAGTCTTGGACTCACAAATTTTAGTATACCTGTCTCTAAACTATTTTTTATTCGTTGTGAAATTATGCATCTCCATCATAAAAAACTTGATCTTGATAAAATGTATAAAGCAACTTCGAAAAAAGACCTCGAAATGTTATTTCAAGATAGTTTTAAACAAGTATAAGGAGTTTTTTTGATGACCTGCTTAAAAATCCTCAACAAACTCATGAAAATTTTCAAATCAAATGCCCCTCCATTATAAAACCCAATTACTATAAACCTTGTATTTCTGCCTTTTTTAAAAATACAATAAAAATAAGATAAACAAAAAAAACAAGAAACCTAATAAAAGGTTTCTTGTCACGAGGTACAGCCATGAAAATTTTAAATATTAGTTCATCATCAGGCATTGGTGGTCGTGAAATGTTAGTCATGACACTTTCCAATGCTCTTAAAAAAGCAGGACATAATGTCAGACTACTTACGGCACCTCATACTTGGCTTAGTCAACAAAAATTTTCTGGTTATACTCTGCCAATGAAAAAATATATTGATCTTTATTCCATTTATAATATAGGAAAAATTCTCAAAGAATTTCAACCTGAGATTGTCCATATTTATTTTATTTCAGACATTTGGCTAGTTGTCCCTGCCGTCAAATTATTTTCCCCAAAAACTAAAATTTTTCTACTACGAAGCATGCAGTCTTCGCCTATGAAAGATTTTACTCGCACAAAACTATTTGCAGGGCTTAATAAAATTATTACTATGTCTGACTTTATTACTGAAGATTTCCTCAGTAAAACGAATGTTTTGCCTGAAAAAGTTCAAACAATTTATATTGGTGTTGATCCTCAAGACTTTGAGGGCCCGGCTAAACAGAATCAACCTAATATCTTAAAACAAAAATATAATTTAGATAAAGAGACACTTTTAGTTGGTTTAGTCGGTAGAATTGATAAAGCCAAAGGACAAGATAAGTTTATTGAAGCTATTAAACAAATTTGTGAGCAAACCACAAAAAATGTAAAATTTTTCATTGTGGGCAGTGCCGAAAAAGGTGCGGGCGAAGATTATGTCAATACTCTGAAAGCTCGTGCAACTAAGCTTCATATTTATGATAAGGTTATTTTTACGGGCTTTAGATCGGATATCCCAGATATTATGAATGCTTTAGATATTGCAGTTTTTCCTTCGAAAAACGAAGCTTTTGGTTTAGTGGTAATTGAAGCCATGGCAGCAAGTAGAGCAGTTATTGGCTTTAATCGTGGGGCATTTCCCGAAATCATTTTAGATCAAAAAACGGGGATTACGACTGATTACGAACATTCAGCTTTGTCTAAAGGAATATTAGAATTGATTGAAGATGATAAAAAACGCAAAAAGTTTGCCAAAGCAGGTAGAAAACGAGTCATTGAAAAGTTTACACTTGATGAGACGATCACAAAATTTATAGAATTATATACAAGCTAATTTATTTAATAAAAATAACCCCTTGTTAAAATGGCTTAGATTGGACAAAAGGATAATTTATGAAAAAAATCATTGATCAATTTGCAAATAAAAAGGTCTTAGTAATCGGTGATCTAGTCTTGGATGAATACTGGTTTGGTAACATTGGTCGAGTTTCTCGCGAGGCTCCAGTTTTGATCCTTAACTATGACAGCAAAGAACATTCATTAGGTGGAGCGGCTAATGCACTTAATAATATCGCTGCTTTAGGCGCAGAAGTATTCCCTATTTCGGCTATTGGAGATGATGAATCAAGCGCTACACTGTTTAAAATTTTTAAAAAAATAAAAATTAATACTCAAGGCATTATTAAAGAAAATTACCTGCATACTCCGACTAAGATTCGTTTTATGGCTGGTTGTTTACATACAGCAAAACAACAAGTTCTGCGTGTGGATAAAGAGTCTCAAGAAAAGTTAAAAAGGACAACTGAGCTACAATTAATAGAAAACTTCAAAAAAATTTTACCAAAGGTTGATGCCGTCTTAATATCTGATTATGGAATTGGGAATCTGAGTCCTTTGGTCATTGAATTTTTAAATGAGCAGGCTTTGGTAAAAAAAGTTCCTTTTGTTTTGGATAGCCGTTATAATTTAAGTGCTTACAAAAATATTACCTTAGCGGCACCGAATGAAGAAGAAGCAGCTTCGACCTTAAATAAATTAGTAATTACAGAAGATACTGTTTTCAATGATACAAAAAATTTAGAAAAAATATTAAATGCGAATGCAGGACTCATTACTCTTGGGAAAGAAGGGATGGCTTTGACTGTTAATGATAAAAACATTAAAATTGATGCTGTTGGCTCAAAAGATTGTGTGGATGTTACAGGAGCGGGAGACACTGTTTGTGGAGTTTTAACGCTGGCATTAGCAGCCAATGCTGGGATTGAGGTTGCCTGCCGTTTAGCCAATGCCGCTGCATCTCAGGTAGTGATGCAGCGTGGAACAGCGACGGTTTCATACCATAATATTTCTAAACTGATTGATAAGTATTTAACTTAAATAAACAGCAGCGTGTCTGTTTGTTATGCTAAAAAATATTAATTATTTTCACATAAAAATTTAAAGGAACCTTGATGACAAAACTAATAAAACGCCAAGAAGTATCACAGATAAAAAATAAAAATTTAAACAAAAAAATCGTATGTGTAAACGGTTGTTTTGATGTAATTCATGTGGGACATATTCGCTACTTATATGCGGCAAAAAAAATTGGAGATATTCTTGTTGTCGCCCTAAATGATGATGAGAGTGTAAAAAAAATTAAAGGAGAACAAAGACCAATCTTACCTTTCCAAGATCGTGTAGAAATTTTATCTGCTTTTCAAATGGTTGATTATATTGTTGGTTTTCATGAAAAAACTGCGGAGAATATCCTAAAAGAGCTAAAATCTGATATTCAAGCAAAAGGAACAGATTATACTCCTGATACAGTCCCGGAAAGACATTTAATTGGCAAATATGTGAAAGAAATTGCAATTGTTGGAGATCCGAAAGATCATTCTACTAAAAATATTATTAAAGAAATTGTAAAAAGGTACAGTTAATCTTATAATGATAAAATAGTTATCAAGTATTAACTTCTATCTAAAATATATGAAATATAAGGAGAAAAAATGCAAGGATTAACAAGACTTTTAAAAAAACATTATTTTTTAATCCCGATTGATCTACTTTTTGCCGGATACTTATTACTCATTTCAATATTAACCTTTATTTTCCAAAAAAATCTTAATAACTGGTTTGCCTTTATTAGTATCCATTTAGGGATCTTGACTCTTAGCTATTTTTTTATCAAAAAAACACATTATTCAAAAAACTCTTTAATAAAAATTATCAGAAATTTTTATCCACTTTTACTATTATTATTGCTCGTTAAAGAGCTTACATATTTTAAGCTACTGGTCTATCCCGATTGGTTTGATATTTATTTAATTGATTTTGAGATGAATATTTATAATCAACATCCAACGCTTTTACTCCAAAAAATTATAAGTATCCCCTTAACTTTTCTTACGAATCTTTCCTCTATATTTTCATTTGGAATGTTGTTATTTCCTCTTATTTATTTTTACAAAACAGGCAGACAAAAACTTTTTAATGAATTTTTAGAATCCAATTCATTAACGATTTTCTTATATTTACTAATATGTATTTTTGTCCCTATCCACGGGTCTAAAAATGAGCTGGCCGTATATTATACGAGTAATATCCCTACTTTTTTAAATTTTGCAGGATTAATCTATCTACCGTTAGCAATAACAATTACTTCTTGGCGAATCTTGAATAAATACTTTAGAAAGCTATCTTATATTTTAATTCCGTTTCTCTTATTAGTAGCTTTTTCCGGTCTTTATCTGAGAGAAACCTATATTACTGGGTTGATTGTTACGATCATAACTTGCTGGTTAGCCCTTTATTTACGAGATCTTTACAACGAATACTTTAATGCAAGGAGAAAATTTTGATGATTAATTTTCTTTATAAAAAAAGAGTTTTTCTAGGATTTTTATTTGGCTTTGCCTATCTTATTTTTGCAAAACCTGCATCTCTAGGCATGTTAATTTCAGGAATTACTCTTGGGGTAGTTGGTGAAACAATCCGGCTGATCGCTTCAGGATACATCATAAAAACCGATGAGCTAGCAACATATGGACCATATGCTTATATCAGGCATCCGCTTTATCTGGGCAGCTTTATCATGGGACTTGGCATGTGCCTTGCCCTTTTTTCCAGCTTTTTTCCCCTACATGCCTTTATTTTCACAGCAACTTATCTTGTTTTCTTTTTCTCGGTTTATATTCCAGTGCTTAAAAAAGAAGAAGCCGTCTTAATCGAAAAGTATCAGGATGAATATTTAAACTATAAGTCAACTGTCCCCATGCTTTTCCCCCTACAATTAAAAAAATATGCTTCTAAAACAGCCAAAAAATTTGATAAAAAAACTTTTTTAAATAATAAAGAATATCAAGCTCTTTCTGGACTTCTTTTAATCATTGCAATCTTAATTATCAAGTATAACATGGTGATTGTCTAATGAAATATTATCTTGATTTAATTAATAAATTACAAAGTGTGCCTATTTTAGTAGTAGGAGACTTAATGCTAGACAGGTTTATTTGGGGGAATGTCTCGCGTATTTCTCCTGAAGCACCTGTCCCTGTAGTTGAGGTAACAAAAGAAACCTATATGCCTGGGGGCGCTGGGAATGTTGCTTGTAATATTGATTCTCTTGGCTGTTCTTCGTCATTGATTGGAGCAATCAACGATGATCTTTTTGGTAAATTCTTTTTAGAAAAATATCATAATACAAATGTAGACACCTCTGGGATTATTAACTTTGACGATCGGACTACCATTGTCAAAACGCGTGTAATTGCACACCAACAACAAGTAGTACGCGTTGACCGTGAAAATAAAAAGGCTATTCCTGATACTATTATTAATAAGGCTTTAGAGGCTATTCAAAACAAACTTAAAACTGTGAAAGCTGTTGTTCTTTCGGATTATGGTAAAGGAATCATCAATGACAAGGTGCTTGAGTTTACAATTACACAAGCGAATAAACTTAACATCCCCATTTTAGTAGACCCAAAAATAGGAAATTTTAAAAAATATAAAAATATTACCTGTATAACTCCTAATTTTCTAGAAGCAAAGCAGGGCATGGATCGCCTTAAAATCGAAACAGATCAAGATATTGAAAAGCTTGGCAAAGATATTAAAAATACCTTGAAAGCAAAATCAATCTTAATTACGCGTGGAGAGGCAGGCATGTCACTCTTTGAAAATACCGAAATCAGCCATATTCCTACGGTAGCACAAGAAGTTTATGATGTAACAGGTGCAGGAGATACTGTCATAAGCACCCTTGCTGTTTGTCTTGGCAATGGGTTAAGTATTAAAGATAGTGCGTATATCTCCAATATTGCTGCAGGAATTGTTGTCGGCAAGCTGGGAACTGCAACTGTGACTCTGGCTGAAATTATGGATTATTTAAAGGAAAATCTATGCGTATAGCTGGATTTATCCCCTCCCGTTATGGCTCAACTCGCTTTAAAGCTAAGGCTTTGGCGGATATTGCTGGCAAACCTATGGTAATTCGCGTTTATGAAAATGCTAAAAAAGCGGCTCTTGATGATTTATTTGTACTGACTGATGATCAAAGAATTGCGGATATTTGTCAAAAATTTAATGCACAATTTTTAATGACGGATCCTCAATGCAGTAGCGGTACAGCCAGAATCTTATCTATCATAAATAAAATTAACTGCGATATTGCGCTTAATATCCAAGGCGATGAACCGCTTGTCTCGGCTAATGATCTGGATAAGCTTATTAATAGCTTTGAGGATAAAACTATGGTTTCAACCCTCATTACCAAAATTAATAAGATAGAAGATATAACGAACCCCAATATTGTTAAAGTCATTACAGATATTAATGATAATGCTATTTATTTCTCAAGGTCTCCAATACCCTATAACCGTGATAAACTAAAAAGTACCAGCTATTTCCAACATATTGGCATCTATGCTTATAGAAAAATAACCCTGCAAAAATTTAATAATTTAAAAGCTCAAAATTTAGAAAAAATTGAACAGCTGGAGCAGCTCCGATTTTTAGAAAATAATTATAAAATTAAAACGGTGGAAACTAAAAATATTTATATTGCGGTTGACTTGGAAAGTGATATTTCTGAAGTAGAAAAATATCTGTAATCAATAAAAAAATCTTTAGCTAACTTTTTACTCTTTAATAATATGATATAAAAACATTAAAAACAACATCTAAACATAAAAAAAGGATAATTTTTGCCTATTTTTATTCCCTCTTTTTTAAGACTATAAGATAAACTCACAACTTTATTTAAACTACTTTAAACTTTAGAAAATAAATCGTTAAAAACGATATACACTTCAAATAAATAATAAAAATACATGACTAGTAATATACTATCTATTTTTCAAGAATAATCTATTCTCCTTTCTTCCAGATTATATGCTATACAGAAAATTTAACACTAGCCAAAAAAAAGATGATACCTTCTTTCAAGCATCATTATTAAGAAATGCAGTATATACATATAAAAAGTAAATTTTATGATAAGCTTATTATCGGAATAACCAACAATCCCAAACTTTTTTAATAAGTGTTCGTAAACAACAAACATTAGAATGAACTCCACAATAATAGAAAAAATATTAAAAGCTAGTCGCTATACTGTACCCCATTAAGAAATTTATAAAAAGTGAGAATATTAATATAATAAAATCACTTAAATTAATGAAGGTCCTTTTAAAAAATGAAAAATAATTACTCCTCTCAAGACAAATTTAATATTGTGCTAGAAGCACTTAGTGGTAAAATTGAAATTTCTAAACTATGTTATAAGTATAACATCTCTCAGTCTCAGTTTTATCGATGGAA
>JAAEPJ010000429.1 GCA_024222485.1 bacterium
TAATGCACTTAATACACCAACCCATCTGCCTACTTTTGCTTGTTTGGTTCATAGTGTTCAACATAGGACAAGGTATTTGCCCCTCCTTGTCATGCATAGGTTCTATGGTGTAATGGTTAGCACTCAGGACTCTGAATCCTGCGATCCGAGTTCAAATCTCGGTAGAACCTTAACTTTATTTTGTATATGTATATTTTGTACATTATATTTGTCAAACTGCAACAGCTTCCACAACTGGCCTTGTGGCCCAATGGATAAGGCATCTGACTACGAATCAGGGGATTGCAGGTTCGAGTCCTGCCAAGGTCAAAATATTTTGTTCTCCCCATTGGTTGGTTTGAGCCACTAACCTCACTGTTAACAGCCGTATATGCTAGCCATCTAGCCAAATAAGGAATCCAAACAGTTTAAGTTTGCAAAAGTTAACTTTGTTTTTGTTCAAAAACAAAAATAGGATATCCGGCCCCTAATGAACACAGAATGCACGCCTACATTGTCTTTCCGATATGGTCTAGTGGTTAGGATACCTGGCTCTCACCCAGGTGGCCCGGGTTCAATTCCCGGTGTCGGAAATAATTTTAGGTATAAAATATTCAACCTGTGGAAAATTTACACAAAAATGTCGACGAGGATGGGATTCGAACCCACGCGTGCAGAGCACATTGGATTAGCACCTCGTCATATCAGCACCAATAAACCAAATGTCCACCAAAAGATTCCCACGCCGGGAGTCGAACCCGGGCCTTCTGGGTGAAAGCCAGATATCCTAGCCGTTAGACCACGTGGGAACAATATGTTTTCGCCCGGGATCGAACCGGGGACCTTCTGTGTGTTAGACAGATGTGATAACCGCTACACCACGAAAACTTCCTGAGAGGGCCGGACATAGCTGGGCAACCCAACATAGGGAACACTCATGATTGGTAAAATTGGAGGATCCACCTGAAGGTGCAAAATAGGGCTCAGCCGGGATTTGAACCCGGGACCTCTCGCACCCAAAGCGAGAATCATACCCCTAGACCACTGAGCCACTTCATGGTTGTCATACCAATTGGTCTGTATTTCCTTTTTCCACCAATGTGGCAGTGACTTACAACAAAATCTTGATGGCAGCGGTGGGATTCGAACCCACGCCTCCGAAGAGACTGGTGCCTTAAACCAGCGCCTTAGACCGCTCGGCCACGCTACCTATCGAGTACAATTTCTGCTAATCTACCACCATAACCAGCCAATTTAAATAAATATTGCAATATTTACTCATTGGGTAACACTTCAACTCTTTCAATCAGGAGGAAATGAGTTTTTAAAGTTGTATCCCCTATACAGATGCCTTTTCTTTGTTGCAAATGGTTTTATGGCATTGGGTGAATTTACCAATGTCCGATGTCTACGGCCATATCACCTTGAATACACCAGTTCTCGTCCGATCACTGAAGTTAAGCAAGGTTGAGCTGTGTTAGTACTTGGATGGGTGACCGCCTGGGAATACACAGTGCTGTAGACATTTTGCTTTCCACCAAGAAGACTGATGAACTATTTTTAATAAGTGCCCCCGGCAGTCGATGGCCAACACTGGTTTTACCCCCATGGCTCCTGAAATGGTTTTATGGCATTGGGTAAATTTACCAATGTCTGATGCCTACGGCCATATCACCTTGAATACACCAGTTCTCGTCCGATCACTGAAGTTAAGCAAGGTTGAGCTGTGTTAGTACTTGGATGGGTGACCGCCTGGGAATACA
>JAAEPJ010000430.1 GCA_024222485.1 bacterium
ACGCAGGTTTCTGTAAATGCGTAATTCTGAGTTTTTATGGAGGCAAAGTCAAGGATTCTTGGAGGTGCTCTCAGGCGGCAACCCATCATCCATATCCTTGGTGGTTTTGACAGAGGCTCGTAATATCTACTGCATAATTACGTCGGCAGAAAAAATGCGTAGTTTGACCTTGGGGTTTCAACAGAGGCTCGTAGTATCTACCGCATAATTACGCCGGCAAAAACTTTATTGTTATTGCCAGGGCTTCTTGCGTATTCCTGCCTACGCAGCAACTGCGTAGGTAGCTGGGATATGCATGGAATACTGGGGTACTGATTACAAAGGAAGGGGAGTCTCAGCATGTATGAAGCAAGGAGCATGGATTACAAAGGAGGGGGATTCTCAGAGTATTCGGCAAGCAAGCGGATTGCCGTGTGCAGCACCTCATTAGATTCACTATTGGCCCTGGCCAGTGTTGCCTCCATGTCTGAGGGATCCCCGCGGTTGAGGAGATCATCTAACAGACGGATGGCGGCTCGATATATCCTTGGATTTACGGCACGGGGATCATCATGGAATTGATATATACGGCCGGGGTGGTCAGGCATGATGGTGATGGTCCTCGAGGTCGGCGTGGTCAGCTTGGTGGTCACACTGAAGCTGAGCTGACCTCTTAATGAGAGGAATTCCTCTCACCGTATACTTGGTCTGCAATTACTCTGAGTACGCGGTTTAGGATGAGATACCGCCTCGACAGAGGCTCCTGCCTAATGAGGA
>JAAEPJ010000431.1 GCA_024222485.1 bacterium
ACTACAGCAATACTAGGCCCGGGATAGCAGATTTCGTCTCGGAACTGATGGTCGTATTTCCAAAGACACATGATAGTGGAGAATCGGTTTTGATATTTCGATTTTATCTCATTTTATATGAATGCATGTTCTAACAGGATAAGGAAGGCAAGCATCTTTTTAATACTTTTTACAGTTTACTATGCCTACGGCCATACCACCCAGTTCTCGTCTGATCACTGAAGTCAAGCAGGGTCGGGCCATGTCAGTACTTGGATGGGTGACAGCCTAGGAACACATGGTGTTATAGGCTTTATTTTTTAATTTTCTAGGCTATCTCTTTTCATCGACAAATGGTTATCTGCCAGGATAAACAAACTAACCATGACTTTATTGCAGGAGCTAAGAAACTCCAACTATAGCAATACTAGGCCGGGGATAGCAGAGCTCGTGTCAGAACTGATACTTGTATTTCCATAGACACAAGATCGTGGAGAATCTGTTTTGATATTTTGATTTTATCTCATTCAATATGAATGGATGTCCTGAAAGGATACGGAAGGCAAGCATCTTTTTAATACTTTTTACAGTTTACTATGCCTACGGCCATACCACCCTGAGTATACCAGTTCTCGTCTGATCACTGAAGTCAAGCAGGGTCGGGCCATGTCAGTACTTGGATGGCTGACTGCCTAGAAACACATGGTGTTGTAGGCTTTATTTTTTAATTTTCT
>JAAEPJ010000432.1 GCA_024222485.1 bacterium
AAAGTTTTGTGGGAAACTATAAAAAACCCTCTGTGTAATATTTTCTAGGCTGTTTCAATGGACATAAATGTTGTAATACGTTTATTAACAACGTTTTAGAGCAAGCGGAATCGTTTCATTCCATGCCAAAGAAGTACTTTATAAGAAATTTAAGTGAACACTTATTGCGGTGCTAAGTTTTGAGTAAGTTTCATGGGGAACTATGAGAAACCCTCGGTGTAATAAGTTCTAGGCTGTTCCTATGGACAAAACTGTTGTAATATGTATGTATACAACGTTTTAGAGCAAACGGAATCGTTTTATTCCATGCGAAAGGCGTACTTTATAAGAATTTGAGATGAACTCTTATTGTTGGGCTGAGTTTTCACTAAGTTTCATAGGGTACAATAAGAGACCCTCGGTGTAATACATTCTAGACTGTTCCCATGGACAGAATTATTGTAATACGTATGTTTACAACGTTTTAGAGCAAGCGAAATCGTTTTATTACATGCGAAAGGCGTACTTTATAAGAAAATGAGGTGAAGTCTTTTTGCGGGGCGCAGCTATAACTAAGTTTCATGCATAACGATGAGAAACCCCCGGTGCTATAAGTAATAAGCTGTTTCCATGGAC
>JAAEPJ010000433.1 GCA_024222485.1 bacterium
TAAGAGTTCACCTCAATTTCTTTTAAACTACGCATTTCCCATTGAATAAAACGGTTCTGTTAGCTCTAAAACGTTGTAAACAAACGTATTACAACAGTTTTGTCCATGGGAACAGCGTAGAACTTATTACTTCAACGGTTCCCCATGAAACTTAGTGAAAACTTAGCCCCGTAATTAAAGTTCACCTCAATTTCTTTTAAACTACGCATTTCCCATTGAATAAAACGGTTCAGTTAGCTCTAAAACGTTGTAAACAAACGTATTACAACAGATTCGTCAATGGGAACAGCGTAGAACTTATTATTACAACGGTTTCTTATAGTTCCCCATGAAACTTAGTGAAAACTTAGCCCCGTAATAAGAGTTCACCTTAATTTCTTATAAACTACGCATCTCCCATGAAATAAAACGATTCTGTTTGCTCTAAAACGTTGTAAACATACGTATTACAACTGTTTTGTCCATGGGAACAGCCCAGAATTTATTACTTCGAGGGTTTCTTATGGTTCGGTTCCCCATGAAACTTAGTGAAAACTTAGCCCCGTAATAAGAGATCAGCTCAATTTCTTTTACTCTACGCATGTCTCATTGAATACATCAGATCTGTTAGCACTCATACGTTGTAAACAAACGTATTACAACAGATTCGTCAATGGGAACAGCGTAGAACTTATTATTACAACGGTTTCTTATAGTTCCCCATGAAACTTAGTGAAAACTTA
>JAAEPJ010000434.1 GCA_024222485.1 bacterium
AAAGTTTTCACTAAGTTTAATGGGGAACTATAAGAAACCCTCAGTGTAATAAGTTCTAGGCTGCTCCCATGTACAAAAATGTTGTAATACGTATGTTTACAAAGTTTTAGTGCAAACGGAATGGTTTTATTCCATGCGAAAGGCGTACTTTATAAGAAATTGAGATGAACTCTTATTACGGGGCTAAGTTTTCACTAAGTATCATGGGGAACTATAAGAAACCCTCGGTGTAATAAGTTCTAGATTGTTCCCATGGACAGAATTGTTGTAATACAGATGTTTACGACGTTTTAGAGCTAACGGAATTATTTTTTTCCATGCGAAAGGCGTACTTTATAAGAAATTGAGTTAAACTTCTATTGTGGGGCTAAGTTTTCACTACGCTTGATGGGGAACTATAAGAAACCCTCAGTGTAATAAGTTCTAGGCTGCTCCCATGGACAGAATTGTTGTAATCCGTATTTTTACAATGTTTTAGAGCTAACAGAATCGTTTTTTTCCATGGGAAAGGCGTACTTTATAAGAAATTGAGGTGAACTCTTATTGCGGGGCTAAGTTTTCACTACGTTTCATGGAAAATTATAAAAAACCCTCGGTGTAATAAGTTCTAGGCTGTTCCCATGGA
>JAAEPJ010000435.1 GCA_024222485.1 bacterium
GGCCAGGGCCAGTAGGGTTTTCCTATGTCAGATGGACACACTTTGTATTTTTTTTGCACTTTAAAGTTTGTGTGTCTCAAGGCACGGCCAGACCCAGGGCCAGGGCCAGTAGGGTTTTCCTATGTCAGATGGCATTGCCGACACACTTTGTATTTTTTTTGCACTTTAAAGTTTGTGTGTCTCAAGGCGCGGCCAGACCCAGGGCCAGGGCCAGTAGGGTTTTCATATGTCAGATGGCATTGCCGACACACTGTGTATTTTTTTTGCACTTTAAAATTTGTGTGTCTCAAGGCACGGCCAGACCCAGGGCCAGGGCCAGTAGGGTTTTCCTATGTCAGATGGCATTTCCGACACACTTTGTATCAGGGCCAGGGCCAGTAGGGTTTTCCTATGTCAGATGGACACACTTTGTATTTTTTTTGCACTTTAAAGTTTGTGTGTCTCAAGGCACGGCCAGACCCAGGGCCAGGGCAGTAGGGTTTTTCTATGTCAGATGGCATTGCCGACACACTTTGTATTTTTTTTGCACTTTAAAGTTTGTGTGTCTCAATGCACGGCCAGACCCAGGGCCACTAGACACTAGACACTAGACACTGGTCACTGGACACTAGACACTAGACACTAGACACTAGACACTAGGCACTAGACACTAGACACTAGACACTAGACACTGGACACTAGACACTAGACACTAGACACTAGACACTAGACACTAGACACTCTAGAGACACATTTGAGACACATTTGAGACACATTTGAGGAAGTGTTGAGTCTACTCTATGAATGACTCAGATGGCCATTTCTGACTAGATCGATTAGATGGACAGATTGAGGCTGAGATATCAGTTTTGGTCATATGTAC
>JAAEPJ010000436.1 GCA_024222485.1 bacterium
GCTATCAGCAATGATTGATGGCTTCTTAGCGCAAGCGCCTAACGACGTGCTAGGCGTCATGTCATTAGCCCAAGGTAAATGGCTACATGCTAATCATCCAAGTTTTAAGCAAGAAAGCACAAATGAAACTGTTTAATAGCGATCGGTTTTGTGTCGCAATCACATGGGCGCTTATCGCGCTCATGTGGTTTTGCTAATCACTTCATCTTTTCCGTTAAAGTCTGTCGGATTGTGTTTTCTAACTGAGGGTGTCAGCTCATACCACCAAGAAGTCCTTAGCACTAACAGGAATTAGTGCTAAATTGGGGTATATAATTTACTATGGAAAAAGATTTTTCGCTCGCTCGTGTATTTTCTCAATATCACTCTTTGATACATTTCCTTTTTCCATTACAGTTAGTAGCTCAAGGTGAAAATACTGAAATTGTGATAAAGGAGTTAGTACTCCTCCTTGCCCTAGATCTTTTAGCATCTGATAGGCTCTGGTGTGTTCATCCTTTGCCATTTCACAAGCCAGCTTTAGCTTTTCGCGTTTAGATAGACCTCTTTGCTGAATCCACATAACACAAACTGTTGTAAGTCCACCAATTAAAGCACCTAATAGTGCTGATATCATAGGTATTAGTATTTTTGCTTCCATTTTGTTCCCTTACTCCTTCATTTAAATCAAAGCAACTTAAAGTGACTGTCCCCGTTAATTCTTTAATTCTAACGAGGGTCTGCTAAAAATATTCGATATGGTTCCTTGTGGTCGCGAGCCTTTTTCATACGTAGATTATGAAAAATATTTTCTTCTACTTCTTTTAACTTTTGGAAGAGGTCGTCAGAATTATCTTGATCAGATATTTGTTTTTCTAGTGAAGCCTGTTCAATTTTTAATTTAAGATATTCTTGCTCTAGCTGTTTAAACATAGGTAATTCCTTTTATTTAATAAGAGGATAGCACTATAAGTGAAAATAATTTGTAATTCAATATGACGAGAGTATGGATAACGCTTATTACTGAGATTTATCTGTAAGATGCCAGAAATTATTCATTAGAAAATATATGGCAAATGCTCCGAAGCTAAAGTCCGCTTTGCGCACTTAGGTAACTTGTCGATCTCTTTACTTACAGCCGAATCTTTTTGCATACAGTAAGCTGCAACCATTTTTAATGCTGTTCTTCGGTTGAAAACTGTAAATATCCCAAGCGCTATAAACATAATGCTCAGATAAAATCGGTTTGTTTTTAATTTATACTGTTTCATTTGCTCGCCTTGGGGTAATTGTGTTGCATTAAATATGCTTGTAAGCGGTTTTGATACGGCTTTCTATTTGTTTAAGCCGTTCGGCCATTGCCCACATATCGTTATTATCTCTACGGCTTACTACGGCAGAACGAGCGACATTTCTATCAA
>JAAEPJ010000437.1 GCA_024222485.1 bacterium
ATGTGATTGCTTTTCAGACACGACAGAGAAAATACGGCGTTGTAATGCGATATCCGTTGAATCGATTAACTGAAATTAATCAATAGCAAAAATAAGTAAATATAACAAGAAATCTAACAATAACAATCTAACAAATAAGTAAGTAATTAAACAAAGTTAAACATAAATAACAGAGTTACAATATAAGTACTAGAAGTTCTACATACCAACTGTATCCTGTCCTTCTCTGCTGCCACAGCATCACGTCGGCCTGTCTTGAGCCCTTCAGGCTCCGAATGAATTACAAGTAAATCTACTCTCTTATTTATACTCAAACATTACTCTCAAAGGTATTTAAAACGAAGCTACATTGCGTGCTTTACAACAAAGGAAAATATGTGATTTGGGAATAACTACAAAAGGCGACTAAGAATACAAAGAAACAGAACGAAAACATGCGGTTGTACAGGGCGTACAAACTGTTACTTAGCAGTTCAAAGTTCAATGTCTTTAATAATGAAAGTTCGTACTAACACACCCACCCCCAATTGCAACCCTTGCAATGACAACAATACAATAAACTAACTTTCATTTCTACTTATTCGCAATGTCAAATGTTCACTTCTTGTTTTCGACAATCACACACAACTTTGCAACTGGTCTTTCAAAAACTGACGACTTGGTTCTTACTACGCACGATCTTGTATTCCCCTTTGCATCCACAAACACTTTTTCGATTCTCCCCATTGGCCAGCTGTTCCTTGGTACTGCTGTGTCTATCATTAATACGATGTCTCCAACTTCCACATTTCGTTTCGGGCGCTGCCACTTGTTCCGTTGTTGAAGGGTTACAAGATACTCTCTTTTCCATCGGGTCCAAAACACATGAACAAGGTACTGTACACGTCTCCAACGTCTTTTCGCATAGATATCTGACTTCTCAAACTGTCCCGGAGCATCTAATGGCCTTCCTCTTGGATTGATCAGCATGTTGGGTGTTAGCGGCAGCATATCGTTCGGATCCGTCGAAGTTGCGGTGAGCGGTCTGTTATTCAAGATGTTTTCAGCTTCGCAAAGTACTGTAGAGAGTGTTTCATCATCTAATATGGAGCTTTGTTCTTTCAGCAAACTGTACAAGATCTTCCTAGTGGTCCTGATCATCCTTTCCCATACTCCACCGAAGTGAGAGGCTGTTGGAGGGTTGAAGTACCAATCGATTCCGTTGTTGCATAAAAAATTACTCACTTTTGACTGATTCACCTTTGCTAACATTTCACGAAGTTCTTTCTCTGCTCCAACCATATTTGTACCATTATCAGATGTGATACTCTTCACGGGTCCTCGTCTGGCCATAAATCTCCTGATAGCGTTTATGCATCCATCGGTTTCAAGTGAATGGCTGATTTCCAAATGCGATCCTCTGGAAGACATGCACGTAAAGATAACGCCATACCTTTTCACTTCAGATCTTCCTCTTTTTACTATCAGTGGGCCAAAGTAATCCATTCCAACATGTTCAAATGGGGCTCCGTCTGATTGCAATCGAATTCGTGGTAAGTCCGCCATCACTTGCTCACAAGGTCTTGCCTGGTATCTTCTACAAGTCGAACATTCTCTTGCTACCTTCTTTGCAAGCTGGTTCACTCCATATATCCAATAACGTTCTCTGGTCTTCGCTACGATGGCATTTTTCCCCAGGTGACCGACTCTCTTGTGTGCATCCCGGACTATTAACTGTACGATGGGAGAGGATTTTGATAGGACAACCGGATGTCGAGCTTCATATGACACGTCCGCTTTGCCAATCCTGCCAGTGATTCTTATCAGGCCATCATCTGCGAGCATAGGAGCATACTTGAATAGCAAACTTCTTCGAGAAATCATATCGCCTTTCTCAAGAGCATCCATCTCCTTTGGGAAACCCTCAATTTGCATGAACCGCAGGATCAAAACTTCACTTTCTGCTAGCAATTCTACTGATAACTGCGGAGACTCACTCACTTCTGTTCTTGCTTTTCTTCTTATCAGATCCATGAATTTACGAACAGCCAGTAAGATCCAGGCCATTACTCTCTTCATCTTCACCCAGTTTGAGATCCGCCCTGCAAGCCTTTTCGCAATACTTTGCTCTTCTGTCCCAACAACTGCACAGCTGCTTTTCACCTCTGGATCATCCGTATCCATCTTCAAATCTGTACCGTCATTCGGCCATTCTGATTCTTGTTGCCATAGGAACCTCGGTCCGTGAAACCAAATGCCATCAGTCAAATCTCTCGTTTTCTGAACACCTCTTGAGGCCAGATCTGCTGGATTTTCCCTTGTATTAACATAGCGCCACTGTTCTGGAACTGTCACACTCCTGATGACCTCTACGCGGTTTGCCACAAACGTATGATATCTTGCTCTGTCATTAGCAATGTACTTCAGGACTGCTGTACTGTCTGTCCAAAATACCGTTTTGTTGATTCGAACATCGAGCTCTCTTTTCACCATAGTTGCCATTCTCACAGCGAGCGTTGCAGCTGTCAATTCCAGTCTGGGAATGGTGATCTTCTTCAAAGGAACAACTCTTCCCTTAGAAAACGCCAAGGAGCAGTAGACGCCTTTTTCTTCGTTAGATGATCTGACATAGATTGCGATTCCGTAACCCAGCTCACTTGCATCACTGAATACATGTAGTTCTCGACGAGTCACTTCTCCGAAATCGCTTGGCACATAGCACCGGGTGATCTTTATTTCTTTGAGGTCTTCAATACTCTTCAACCACTTGTCCCATTTCATCAAGATATTCTCATCTGGTTGGTCATCCCATCCAGCATTCTGCTTGCACATATCTTGTAAGATGTTCTTCGCTGGCATAAGCAAAGGGGTGATGAGACCAAGAGGATCATAAATGGAACTCACGACTGACAACATTGTCCTTCTCGTAGTCTTCATCATCTTGAAGTTGCATAGGAAATGAAACTGATCGTCTTCAGGGTTCCACAGAATTCCGAGTGTCCTCTCTGGGGGTAGCTGAGAAGAATCCAAGTCCAGACTTCTCAATCCTTTTGACAAATCTTCTGTTGGTATCTCGGCCAAGACTTCTCTCTGATTGCTGCACCACTTCGTAAGGTTGAATCCTCCCTCTTTACATAGGCTCTTCAAGTCTTTGACCATCGTTATGGCTTCATCTACGCTTTGGACGGACTTCAGGCAATCATCCATGTAAAAGTCGTCGTTCAGGGTCTTCACAGCTTCCAAACTCGCCTTGCTTCTGTTGTCTGAGCCGGTTTTCTTCAGTCCATAATTTGCACAGGATGGAGAAGACGCTGCACCAAATAAGTGTACGGTCATTCTGTATACCCTCGGCTTCTGTAGGACATCGCCATCTGGCCACCACAAGAATCTGAGGAAATCTCTTTGCTTTTCTGGGACTTTGACTTGATAGAACATGCACTCTACGTCACTGGAAAACGCCACTGGAAACTTCCTGAACCGCAACAGGATTCCTTGCAGACTGTTCAGTAAATTTGGTCCGGGTAAGAGAACATCGTTTAGTGAGAATCCATCACATTTGGCAGCGCAGTCGAATACCACTCTGATTTTTCCAGGCTTTTGAGGGTTGTAAACACCATGATGAGGTATGTACCATTCTCTCCCGTCGCTGACTTCTGCTTCAATTGGTATCTCCTCCGCATAACCTTTGTCAACCATATCTTGCATGAAGGCTTTGTAGTCATGTCGAAACTGGTCGTTCTTGGACATCTTTTTCTTTAAACTCTCGAGTCTGTTTTCAGCCATCCTCCGGTTACATGGTAACTTCAATTCCGGGTCACGAAGAGGAAGATCAACTCGATAATGGCCATTTACCAACTCACAAGATTCATCCATCACTTTCATGAATCGTCTGTCTTCCCACGACCATTCTCTCTTGTCATCCGCTGCTCTTTCTGGAAAGTCAAAGTCCAAACTTTCTCTGTATAGCTTCTCCAAACTGACATCTGCGCATACGTAGTTGCTGATGGTTGGCATTTTCTGCTTCTTCGAGACTCCCCAGACAATCCAGCCAAGCACTGTCTTCGTAGCAAACGGACTTCCAACTGGGCCTGTTACGACATCCGTGGGGGCTAATGCTGCAGGAACGTTGTTTCCAATCAGTACGTCTATACTTGCATTGATCCTTGTGGTAGGAAGGCTTATCGTCTTCAGATGACTCCATGCAGCCAGGTCTTTACTGGTAGGTATCTGCCATGACTCTACTGGTAGGTTTGGCTTGGTGAATACTGTAGGTAGATCGACTGGAACCTCTTCACCGTCAGGGGCTGATATCTTCAATCCATCGATCATGGTTGTCTGCTGATTTACGGTATTTCCCATCGTTTTCAGACTGATTGTTGTTTTCTTCCCTGTAACGTTCAGCTTCTCCGCAAGGCTCTCGGTTATAAACGAAACATTGCTGCCAGGGTCGAGAAATGCATTACATGTCACCACTTTAGATCCTGAAAGCACCTTGACGGGAATGATAGGCATTGTACATCTTCCACTGGCCACTGCGTTTGAAACTCCCGACTGTTCCGTCTTTCCCGGATTCTCATCTTGCTTCTTGGACTGTTCTTCAACCCTCTCGGTGAAATCATGCAACAGAATGTGGTGTCTTTTCTTGCAAACAGCACAGCTGGATTTCGAAGGGCATCCTGTAGACAAATGTCCCTTTGCCAAGCAGTTGAAACAAAGTTTCTTTGTTCTCACGAGACTTCTTCTTTCCGTCAGATTGCTTTCTTTCAGCTTTGGGCATTCTTTGATGCGGTGAGATCCGTCACAACCCCAGCATTTCAGTCCTTCGGAAGCATTAGCCGCTGCTGTCATAACCTTTGTCTTCTTCTGTTCCCGTCTCTGCAAACACGAAAGAGCATTTCTTCCCCAGACTGGGTCATTCAACTTCTTGGCCTCTGACTCGACAAATTCCACTAAATTCGAGAACTTCGCCATCTTTCCGTTTTTGTTCAACTTCTGTACAACTGTTCGCCATCGATCATGCATGTAAACTGGAAGTTTCTTCAAGATCTGTCGAAGGTTTTCTGTATGTTCCAGTATATTCATGGTTCCAATGCATTGAGTTGCGGCTTGACATTCTTTCAAAAATACTGAAAACACATCAAGAGACTTCGGGTCGTCGGCTCTTATCATAGGCCACTGTAAGACTTGCTGGATGTAACTGTTAGCTATCACCTCGGCATTACCGTAACGTCGTGACAATTCTTTGACGGCTGCTTTATATCCGACGTCAGATGGCAGAAATGAGTAGCCTGTGACAATGCGATGTGCTTCTCCAATCGTATATTGCTCCAGATAAGTCATCTTTTCGTCATCTGTACAAACGCTCTCGATTCTGGACTTGAACTGCCGCATGAATTTGGTAAAAGACAGACAATCTCCATCAAACTTCTTTATTTCCAACTTTGGCTTTTGAAGCTCAAGTAGAACCTCAGCAAGGCTTGGCACAATGGACTTCTTTCCTTCTATGCTTTCAGCATCGATACCGTGGAGACATTCATCCTCGTTATCTTCTCTTTGTTTTTCCGACATGCCGTTATCCACAACGTCTTCACCCAAGTCTTGACTATCAGTATCCTCATTCTCTATTTCTTTAATCATTTGACTTCTGGACTGAGATTTCACGATTTCTTCTCTAATCTGACTTCTCTCCTTCTCTTGTTGCAACTCAATTTCCATCAACTTAACTCTTCGCTCGAGTTCCTGTTTCTCTTTCAGTAGAATTTCCATTTTCTTCAATTCTTCAATCCTCCTGGTCTCTGCTGCAAGTCTGGCTGATGACTTCTTACTCAAAGATGTAGATCGCCGCGAAGATGCACTCTGCCCATCCACATTTCCCAGAAACCACTCTTCAGCCTTTGACTTGATATTCGATATCCAAACATCCTTGTCTTGAAACCAGGTCTCACGGTGCTGCTTTCTGTCTTCTTCACTCAAAAGAGAACAATACGCATTATCGGCCTGCATAAACGATTCGTACAAATCCATCCATCGGGCATACAGAATCTTCGCTTCCCTCACGGAACGTTTCTCAGCCATGAACGATCTCAGCTCTTCCGACACAGATTTGAGACTCCTCCATGCTTCCCCAACGGCTTTGTACTTTAACTCCAGTTGATATTCACGGCCTTTCTCGGTGGCTTTCCTGTCCCTCGACGCCATCTTGTTCACGACAGTCTGGTTGAACGCGATCTCGAGTCTTCTTCAACAGATCCACACCAAGGTCAGTTGTTAATTTTCATGTGATTGCTTTTCAGACACGACAGAGAAAATACGGCGTTGTAATGCGATATCCGTTGAATCGATTAACTGAAATTAATCAATAGCAAAAATAAGTAAATATAACAAGAAATCTAACAATAACAATCTAACAAATAAGTA
>JAAEPJ010000438.1 GCA_024222485.1 bacterium
ATGCATCAAAAAAGGTTTCAGTAGATAGAAGTTCTTGTTTCATGAAATAATTGCAGCAATTATTATTCGCTCTATCTATTGAGACAAGAAAAATTTAAACTTTTAGAAACTTTATAACACCTATGAATGGTATTTCTAAAGCTATTTTCTCTAATCTTTGTGTTTAGTTTTCTTATCTTTTTACCTAAAACTTTCTATGACTTTCCAGCATAAGTTTAACTTCTTTCTTTCACCTCCTCATTTAGGATCTTTGATGTGTTTCTATAGTTATCATTGTCCTTATTTTGCCAAATCCTTTAGTTGGAAAGTTTTATTGATTTCTTAACTAGTTCTTTAACAGGCCGTTTATGAAGAGCAATATTATTGCATTGTAAACGTATCCTGTATAAAATTGGTTATAATAATAATAATAATGATAATATAAAACATAAGACGGGCAATCTTGAAAGACAGTAAAAGAGAAATGAAAACACAGCTGTTCAGTTGACAAAGCTTTCAATTTTTAAAACCTTTTTTGATGAAACTTTTCTATGACAGCTTAGTGACTCATATATAATAATGATGATGATAATAAGAAACAAGAGCAAGATTTACCTTTCACTTAGGTATTTTGGAATCTGTCTACATAAAAACCAGGGATCCCCTATTGTGTAGACAGAAGGAGTTCGTTTTCCCCTTAGGACTCTTGAAATAATCTTATTGGTCAGCTCACTGTATCGTGGGTGTTGATTAGTTTTCCCACACCATACCAATCATTCACCTCTTTTCTGATTGGCCTATTTCGATCCACATCTGGGTATATAAATCAGTTAGGTTTCCGTTTCGTTCTCTTTCTGACGTATTACTCTGTTGAGTGTCAGACGAAAAGCTTAAGTAGTATCTATGTGTTCGTTTCATTATGGTTCCGATTTTTCTGGCTATACTGAAG
>JAAEPJ010000439.1 GCA_024222485.1 bacterium
ATGGACCTCCAGATATGCCCCCCCCCCCGGCCGCCTGACTGGTTTTAAAAGATTAGAATTCCATGCGTTCATGTTTCTGCGTCTTGGGAAAGTCTTTGTCTGCAGCTCTCCAGATGCTCAGATACGCTTGTCTTGTTTCTTGATTGGAGTTTGATTTGAAGCTGGTCAGATATGCTGGTCTGGTTTTCTGTTCTTGTATGGGTGATATGGAGTGATGTGTGGTGATATGGATATGGCGCATTAATTATCACTAGCATCACTTTACTGGTTGATTAGGGTGCATTTTAGGGTAGGCCATACAGGTGGGCCACAATATCCCATAATATTGGTTGGTTGGATGAGTTAAGGCCAGGTAAACGCAAGTTTTTACAATTTGGGTTTATCAACTGTAGGTAAGGCCTTACGCATTTTGCTCAAGTCATCAAAGGAAATTCACAGCCTGTGTTGGTTGGATGAGTTAAGGCCCGATATACGCAAGTTTTGACAGTTTGGGTTTATCAATGGAGGTAGGCCTTACGCATTTTGCTCAAGTTTTGACAATTAGGTCCTCACGCATTTTGTTCAGGCCATTAAAAGGAAATTCACAGCCTGTGGGATGTGGCCATTGCAAGGCACATTATGAAAGGAAAGTGCACAGCTTGTGAAATGTGGATATTGCCCTTAGTGAGAAGCAAATGCGGTGATAATGGTGA
>JAAEPJ010000440.1 GCA_024222485.1 bacterium
AGAATATAATAATTTACAAAATAAAGCAGACAGATTGCTTGATATTTATTTGGAACAGAGTATTACTAAGGAAGACTACGACAAAAAATGTACTGAAATAAAACAAAGGCAATTTGAATTAGCAGAACTTAAAAAGCAACATACAAAAGCAGATGAAAGCTTTAATATAACGATTACTACCATCTTAGAACTAGCCTCAAATGCCTATGAGTTATTTGTAAAAAGTTCCAAAGTGGATGAAAAAAGGGCTTTAATCAATCTGGTACTTCAGAACTTAGAATTAAAGGATAAAAAACTGAGTTTCTCGTATAGAAAACCGTTTGACTTGTTAGTAAATATGCAAAACTGTACGAAATGGGGTACATTACAAATCAATAACACCTATTCTTCCATAGAACAAGAGAACTAATTTGTCTTAATATTTTTTATAATATAGGTTATTTCCTTTACCTTTAAAAAATAAGTAATTAAAAAATAGAAAATTGCGCCAATAAAAATCGGGACAAAAACTGCAAAAAACTTCTGAAATGAACAAATCTGGGAAGCCCAATCTATAATAAAACCCATACAGAACCCAGACATTATAATTTTAAAAAAATTAGTTAAATCATTAAATATGCCTAGACTTCCAATCTTTTTGCTAAGAAAGTATAGTAAAAGAATCGCATTTAACCCTGATGAAATCGCTGTAGCCAGCGCCAAACCACCAAGCTCTAATGGCTTCATTAATAAGATATTCAAAATTATATTACAAAATACAGAAAATACGGCTACTTTTACAGGTGTTTTAGTATCTTTTAAAGAGTAATAAGCAGTAGCTACAATTTTTACACTTGCATATGCGAGGACACCTAAAGCATAAAACTTTAAAGCATAACTTGACATTATAGTTGCAGACGCACCAAACTGCCCTCTTTCAAAAAGTAGACGAATAATTGGTGTCGCCAAAACAAACAGCCCGATAGTTGAAGGAATAATAAAATATGTCATAATATTTAAATTATCAATTAACTGACTTTTAAGTTTCTCCAAGTTTTCATATGCACTAGACTTCGAGAGGACCGGCAGACTAACAGCAGAAACAGCAATGCCAAATAATGCAAGAGGTAAAAGCATTAAATGATTGGCATAATAAAGGGCACTCACACTCCCTTCTTTTAAGTAGGAAGCAAAAATGACATCGACAAAAGCACTCACCTGATCAACTGAAGCACCAAGAGCTGCAGGAATCATTAGGAACCCTACTTTTTGCAATCCTGTATTTTTCCAATCAAATGTGAAATTTAAATTTATTTTTTTCTTTAATAATGGAATTAACTGAAATGCCGCTTGTAAAAAACCACCAAGGACAACACTCATAGCCAGCCACAAAATAGGTCGCTCAACTCTTGGACACAAAAAAAATATAAAACCAAGCTGAGAAATACTTAAAAAGCATGATGAGAGTGCAGAGTAAATAAAAATATGATGAGCATAAAGAATCCCCATTAAAAGTGCAGCACTTCCGACTGCAACAAAAAAGGGGAACATTACTCGAGTTAAAATAATTACTAATCTTACTTTCTCAGAATCATCAACAAATCCAGGGGCTAAAAGTCGAACAATAAAAGGAGCAAAAATAATACCTAAAATTGTAACACAAACAAGAATAGTGATCAAACATGAAAAAACTGTATTTAAAAACTTTTGACGTTCTTCTTGAGATTTATGCTCTAAGTAATCCGTATACACAGGAATGAATGAAGCAACAAGTGCACCTTCCCCTAAAAGACGACGAAGCAAATTTGGAATGCGATATGCCACATAAAATGCATCGGCTACAAAACCTGCACCAAAAAAATGGGCAATTGCCATATCACGGCAGTAACCAAAAATACGCGAAACCAGTGTACTCCCAGCAACCTTAGAAATATTTTTAAGAATTATCTTTTTTTCCATAAGAATTAATTATACTAAAAAATAAGTAAAAAAAAAACGGCATCCTCATTAAATCGAGGATGCCGTTCCAAACAAGGACATAGTCTTCTATGTCTCTATAAATAATAATAATAAAATTACTTACCACAACCACAGCAGCCACAACTGCCATTGTCTGTAAGTCGGTCCTTAAGCTTATCAAGCTCAGCTTGTAGCCTAGCTGGTAATCTATCACCAATCTTAGCATAAAACTCTTCAATAGAAGTAATCTCAGCTAACCAACCTTCTTTATCTATAGCAAACAAATCTTCTACAGTAGCCTCACTCAGACCTAAACCATTGACATCAATATCACCTAACTTAGGTAAAATTCCAATTGCCGTTTCTTCACCTAAATTCTTTCCTTCAATTCTTTCAGTGACATACTTAAGAACTCTTGAGTTTTCTCCAAACCCAGGCCAAATAAATTTACCGCTATTGTCTTTCCTAAACCAATTAACAAAGAAAATTTTCGGAGCTTTATCACCTAGTTTTTCACCCATATTAATCCAGTGATTAAAATAATCACCCATATTGTATCCACAGAAAGGTAACATTGCAAATGGATCTCTTCTAATTACACCAACCGCACCAATATTTGCAGCCGTTGTCTCAGAGCCTGTAGCAGACCCCATAAACACACCATGATTCCAATTTAGAGCTTCATTTACCAAAGGAATAGTACTTGGGCGTCTACCTCCAAAAAGAATTGCAGAAATTGGCACGCCTGCAGGGTTTTCCCAGTTCTCATCAATTACAGAGCACTGACTTGCAGGAGCAGTAAATCTTGCATTTGGATGTGCACCTTTTTTATCTGATGCAGGAGTCCATTCGTTACCTTCCCAATCAATACCATGACTAGGAGCATCTTCCCCCATTTCTTCCCACCAAACATCATTATTATCTTTAAGCAAAACATTCGTATAAATTGTATTCTTTTGAATAGCCTTCATTGCATTAGGGTTTGAATCCATAGATGTTCCTGGTGCAACACCAAAAAATCCAGCCTCTGGGTTAACCGCATATAAGCGACCATCATCCCCTATTCTCATCCAAGCAATATCATCACCCACACACTTAACAGACCAGCCAGGAATAGTTGGTTGCATCATTGCAAGGTTTGTCTTTCCACATGCACTTGGAAACGCTGCAGCAACATAATAAGTTTTACCTTCTGGGTTAGTTAAAGCTAGAATCAACATATGCTCAGCCATCCAACCTTCATCCTTAGCTTGAGCTGAAGCAATTCTTAGTGCCAAACATTTTTTACCAAGCAAAGCATTCCCACCATAACCTGATCCATAAGACCAAATCATTCTTTCTTCTGGAAAGTGCGTAATATACTTTGATTCAATTGGGGCACATGGCCAAGCAACATCTTTTTCCCCTTCTCTTAAAGGTGAACCAATTGAATGTAAACATGGAATAAAATCGCTATCTTCAGATAACTGGTCTAAAACAACCTTTCCCATTCTTGTCATTATTCTCATGTTAATAACAACATATGGAGAATCAGAAATCTCAACACCTATTTTTGAAATAGGTGCACCAATTGGACCCATAGAGAAAGGAATAACATACATTGTTCTTCCTTCCATACAACCATTATAAAGTTTAGTCATTGTCTCTTTAATCTCAAGAGAGTCAATCCAGTTATTCGTAGCACCAGCATCTTCCTGTTTTTTAGAAGCAATATATGTTCGACCTTCTACACGAGCAACATCACTAGGGTGTGATCTAAAAAGATAACATCCAGGTTTTTCAGTTTCATTTAATTTCGTAGCACTTCCTGCTTCTACCATTAAATCTAATAACTTTTGATTTTCTTCTAAAGAACCATCTACCCATTGAATCTCTTTAGGTTTAGTTAGAGTAGCAACCTCTTCTACCCATGCTAATAATTTCTTGTTGTTAACCATTTAAACATCTCCTTATTCATTGTTTTTTGCTTTTAAAGCATTTTTCTTTTCTTCTTTTAATCGTTTTTCTTCGGCTTTTCGAGCTTTTATCAAAGCCTTTTCTTTAGCCTTACATTCTTTTTTTAACCTTTTTTCTTCTCTTTTTTTGACTTTTATTTCTTCTTTTGTCCTTTGATCTTCAGCTTTCTTTTCTTCTTTTATTTTTTTTCTCCAGCTTTAGCAGCTTCTTTGTTAGACCTCATATTTTTTTAATCTTTACTGCCTCAATCTTTTTTTCTCTTTTAATTATCGCTGCTTCAACCTTGGCTGCTTCAACTTTAGCTTTAGCAGGTTCTCTCTCGTCTTTTCTTAATTTTCTTATCTTTTAACAATTTTTTTTCTTCAAGTTTAGCTGCTTCTTCTTTAATCTTCAGGTCTTTTTTCATTTTAGCTGCTTCTTCTTTAATCTTCAGGTCTTTTTTCATTTTAGCTGCTTCAGCTTTCTTATCTTTTAATAATCTTTTTTCTTCAAGCTTAACCGCTGCTTCTTGAATCTTCAACTCTTTTTTAATTCGTTCTGCCTTAGTTTTAGGACTTTCTATAATGATAAACGCTTCTTTTTCTTCAAAT
>JAAEPJ010000441.1 GCA_024222485.1 bacterium
AATTTCCTGTAATATTTAAGAAAGGTTGAGTTTGAGAATATATATGCCTTTGATAACAGCAAGCTTGGAAAACTTTCACTGATACTAATGAAACATGGTTTTGAAAAATGGTTGTTGTATTACATCGTACCATTGATGAGTATGGCTATAGTGTAGCACGTTCGTGCTACCTCATCCTTCAATGATTATTTTCATGCTTTTTTGTGTATATCATGCACCAAAATTTAACACATTTGTCCGTGCACTAAACTCAAAAGAAAGGTAGAAGTAATTAAAACCCAAATCATCCACTTTCTAGGTCATATATCCAAAATCTTCGACGTGCTACACCAATTTCGAAAGACATATATTCAACTATATATTTAGATAAAAAAGTACCGTAGCACGTAAGTAAAAATCAATTTCTCCCCCTATTACGGTAGGATTTTTACCGAAAATCTGATGACATCTTAATTCCAGGTAGTGCACAGTTATAGAAATATTTATCAAACTGATAAACAGATCCAAACGATAAATATTCACATTTAAGTTTGAGATTCGGCACTGTAGCACGTGGAAAACTCTCGAGATTTTAAAACACTTGCTTTCTACTGCATTTTTCAGAAAGGGCTTTTTATATTTGGCTATTGCTGCTGACCGAAAGTTGATAGTTGCAAAAGCATACCAAAATAGGGTTACTAGATTTTTTTTTGAACACCTCAGATCCATTAAAAACGAGTTTTAGACTAAGCAAAGCCTTGAGTTTTACTGCTTTCTTTTCGTATTTTGATTTTTTGAGCTTTTAGCTTTCAATAAATGTATTTAAAATAGCGTGATAGAAATAAGTTTGAGTCGTGTCTTACTGTATTGTTTGGGATGACAACTGTAACCTACTCACAAACGTTGTCCCACTACTGCCTGAC
>JAAEPJ010000442.1 GCA_024222485.1 bacterium
CCCATCAAGCTTAGTGAAAACTTAGCCCCGCAATAATAGTTCACCTCAATATCTGATAAAGTACCCCTTTCGCTTGGAATAAAACGATTCCGTTAGCTCTAAAACGTTGTAAACATACGTATTACAACAGTTCTGTCCGTTGGAACAGCCTAGAACTTATTACTACGAGGGTTTCTTTTAGTTCCCCATGAAACTTAGTTAAAACTTAGCCCTGCAATAATAGTTCACCTCAATTTCTTATAAAGTACGACTTTCGCATGGAATAAAACGATTCTGTTTGCTCTAAAACGTTGTAAATAAATGTATTACAACAGTTCTGTCCATGGCAACAGCCTAGAACTTATTACACCGAGGGTTTCTTATAGTTCCCCATGAAACTTAGTGAAAACTTAGCATTGCAATAAGATTTCACCTTAATTTCTTATAGAATGCGCCTTTCGCATGGAATAATACGATTCCTATTGCTTTGAAACGTTGTAAACATACGTATTACAACAGGTCTGTCCATGAGTAC
>JAAEPJ010000443.1 GCA_024222485.1 bacterium
CCATTGAATAAAACGGTTCTGTTAGCTCTAAAACGTTGTAAACAAACGTATTACAACAGTTTTGTCCATGGGAACAGCGTAGAACTTATTACTTCAACGGTTTCTTATAGTTCCCCATGAAACTTAGTGAAAACTTAGCCCTGCAATAAAAGATCGCTTCATTTTGTTATAAAGTACGCATTTCTCATTGAATAAAACGATTCTGTTTGCTCTAAAACGTTGTAAACATACGTATTACAACAGTTCTGTCCATGGGAACAGCCTAGAACTTATTACTTCAACGGTTTCTTATAGCTCCCCATGAAACTTAGTGAAAACTTAGCCCTGCAATAAAAGATCACCTCAATTTCTTATAAAGTCCGCATTTCTTATGGAATAAAACGGTTCTAATTGCTCTAAAACGTTGTCAACATACGTATTACAACAGTTCTGTCCATGGGAACAGCCTAGAACTTATTACACCGAGGTTTTCTTTTAGTTACCCATGAAACCTAGTGAAAACTTAGCACTGCAATAAGAGTTCACCTCAATATCTTATAAATATGCCTTAAGCATGGATTGAAACGATCCCGTTAGCTCTTAAACGTTGTAAACATACGTGTTACAATAGTTTTGTCCATTGGAACAGCTTAGAACTTATTAAACCGAGAATTTCTTATAGTTCCCCATGAAACTTA
>JAAEPJ010000444.1 GCA_024222485.1 bacterium
AACTTGAATTAATATCATTTCGATAAACTCAATATCCTAGACTACTACACGATTTTCTAACTCCTGCTTTCTCCTGATTTATCTAAACTTTACTAGTTCTCTTCTTAGATACTTGTAATTGTTTGACCTTCCTAGAACAATTCAACCTTCAGTTTTTCCAATAATAATACTTATGCAATTACTTTCTAGACTCAATACAGTCCCCCAAGGAGCTGGTGAGTGCTGCAAACCTTACTTTGTTTTATTCTTCTTGAAGTACTTTTATAAAGACTTTCCTTTGCTCTCATCTTTCTTGTTATGCTTTATTATTGTTCTCCTCTTTTCTGCTCTCGCTAAGTTTAAACTTCTTAAATAAAATCTTCTCTACTTCTTTCTACTCTACCATATCCTACTTCATTCTTCACTTTAATTGTATCCACCTCTTCTAAACGTCCACTCTATTGTAGTTTATTCTGCTCTCTACTCTTTCCTTCTCATGTGTTGTTACGATTCCTTTTTCTTCTCTAGATTAATCCTGCTGAATTCTCCTCTAAAATATTCTAAGTACTCTGTTTTAGGCCCCGTTTACACGATACCGTTTTCGTTTCATATCGGATTGGTTTCATATCGGATTGGCCTTCTGTTTACACGATACCGTTTTCATTCCATATCGGATTGGCCTCCTGTTTACACGAGAACGCACCAATCCGATATGCTTCATACCGTTTTCGCGTTTTCGAATGAAAACGCTCTGGAAGTGGCATGAAACCAATCCGCTATGAAATGAAAACGGCATCGTGTAAACAGGAGAAATTTTCATATCGGATTGCCTTACCCAATCCGATATGAAATGAAAACGGTATCGTGTAAACGGGGCCTCAACTGCTAACCTGACTTTTCAACTTTCTGAGTTGAAGATTTTCTACTGTAAATCTTGATGAATTTTGTAAGCTTTGGAGCTTGGTAGCATCTTTGTGATTTTTGTTTACCTCTGGCCTAGTTTATGATACACCAGATATTGTATCTTTTGTGGAAAAAATTACGAGAAGTAACACATTTGGCAGAAATTATGTTGAAATAGCATTACGATTTTTTTCCAAAACTGATATATCTAACACAGTTTCAAACTCTGAGACTGAAGGTGGATGTTAGCAAAAAGTAAATTTTGGTTCCTATAGTGAAGAAACACCAGCGAAAATGGGGGGTTTCAAATGATGATGTCTTACACGTTTCTTATGAAAGGCAAGGATAGGTAGATCTAAAAAAATATATGTGTGTGGTTTCAACATAATGA
>JAAEPJ010000445.1 GCA_024222485.1 bacterium
CTTCTCTATTGACTCATGAGATATTTCAATCATTTAGGACAACTATTCTTAGGAATGCCTCTTTCACTGAAACAATCTATCCCTGTTTGAGGATTGAACTCATGACCTTTGATCTATGTAACTGATACGCTTCCTTTTCAATCATCGAGAAAAAAGTGTTGAAAGCTGATTGTTTGATTGAGTTTAGAGTCAATCCATTCATTTAGTGTAAGTCGACTTGCAAATGTCTATCTCATTGGCAAAATAGTGCCCCGTATGAGGATTGAACTCACGACCTTCAGATTATGAGACTGACGCGCTATCTACTGCCCTAACGAGGCTATAATATAGAAGTTGGTTGTTCAATTGAGCTCAGAGGCATTGTATTAATCTATTATGAGATTGCTAGGAAAGGCTTATATCTCACGCCAAATGTTCTCCTCTGTGTAAAATGAATTGGACCTCCTTTGATGAGACTTTTACAATGTTTATTGCATTATCGATAAAGAAAGTTTATCAAGCTCAAACTTTAGATTAGTTATATTCATCTAGAATGAATTTTCAAGGTAGGCCTAGGTTATAGGCGAATATTCCACCTTTATTAGGATGGAACTTACAAATTTCAGTTTATGAGGCAGAACCACTGCCTCCTGTGCTGTCGAAGCTTTGCTATGTAAATTGACTTCTCTATTGACCAATGAGTTATTGCAATCATATAGTACAACTATTCTTAGGAATTCCTTTTTCACTGAAACAATCTATCCCTGTTTGAGGATTGAACTTATGACCTTCGA
>JAAEPJ010000446.1 GCA_024222485.1 bacterium
CCCTCAGATTTATTAACTGTCACAAATATAAAATTTGCCATTGCCCAAAAGGCGGTGTTCTCTCATCATTAGGGATCCAAGTTTGGGATTTCAAATGCACTGGCCAAAGGTGCACTCCCATAGCAACCGAAATAGTTGGGGGTTAGAGAAAAATTGTTTAAGATATTTTCTCCACCAACCAGTGCACTTAATGTCCATGACGGAGACAGATAATCCCCGACATGAAATGAAAAAACGTGGTACAAATTTTAAGGTTGTGGGTGGGTGGGTGAAAGAAATTGCACAGCCAAACGAAACGTCAAACTTCACCACGCCTTTGCTGCTTGCTGCGTCCTAAAGAAATACATCGTGACAGAATTCTGGTTTTAAACAGCAGCAAAACCAAATTGAAAGATTTCGAGACCTATTGGTTATGAAAAGCAAAATTGCAAAAGATTGGATGCCAAAAAAACATATTTTTATCTAAATCATACTATGACTATGTATAAATCAACAAAGTAGTGAAGCTTGCAGCGTGCTTAATTTACAGCCCAAATGAACAAAACAATCTGCTAAAACTAGAGTAATACGTGTCGTACGCATCTCACAGACTTTGCAGACAAGCGATTCATAAACAAGCAAGGTGGGAGAACTTACCAACAAACGCTTGCAGCATCTTCCGCGAATTAACTTGGATACAAAATTTCATTCTTATCCATATTAAACAAGGTGAATCCCTCAC
>JAAEPJ010000447.1 GCA_024222485.1 bacterium
GGAAAATAAAGAAATAATAAGGGGAATTCCCAATGTACTCACACAGGGAAGAATAGAAAGCTTACTTCAGGACCTGGAGCCTATAATGGAAACACTAAAAAAGTTTCACAAAGGATCAGTTCTGCCTGTTAACACAAACGACAGTGCGGAACTGATCCTTAAATTCATAAATATGAATCCCGAAACACTGGAAAGTATTAAAAAATTTGTACATGTTGGAGGTGCGCTATTCAGTACCGGTATCCAGGTACTGGTAGCGCACACCAACCTGACAAATCCAGGGGAGATGGCATCAAAAATTTCATTTGCACCTGAGCCAGAGCCAAAATTTAAAACAACTGGTAGCATAAATGATCTCCTGCCACTACTCCTAAGGAAATCGACCATTGCAGAAGAAAAACCGCCGCAGGTCGTACCAAAAAAGGGAAACTTATTGCAAGAACTAAAGGACCAACTGATGCAAATATTAACGGCTGAAGAGCCTGAAAATATGAAGCGAAAATTACAGGAAAGTGAGGAACAAGACGAACCAATGAAAAAAAAAGCCAAAGAAAAAGAAAAGAGCAAAGAACGAGAAAACCTCAAAAGTTGAGAAAATTCCAAAGAAAGTGAAGAAAACAAAGAAAGTTAAAAAC
>JAAEPJ010000448.1 GCA_024222485.1 bacterium
CAACCGAATAACGGAGAAGAGGATCCGCAATTGGTTAGATATAATAGCGAATTAAAAAGATACGACCCCAATTGCTGCCAAACGCATCGTCTATCTCAATGTGTTTCTACTGGTGTTGCATTGGCTAATCACATGGCATTGACGATTTCCTAGCTGCAAATGTGCCCATCTGTCGCTGCTCAGTTAGTAGCGCAGGGCGTTAAAAAGTTTTAGAGCAATCGAAATCATTTTATTCCATGCGAAATGTGTACTTTATAAGAAATTGAGGTGAACTGTTATTGCGGGGCTAAGTTTTCACTAAGTTTCATGGGGAACTATAGAAAACCCTCGGTGTAATAAGTTCTAGGCTGTTCCCATGGACAGAACTGGTGTAATACGTATGTTTACAACGTATTACAGCAAACGGAATCGTTTTATTCCATGCGAAAAGCGTACTTTATAAAAAATTAAGGTGAACTGTTATTGTAAGGCTAAGTTTTTACTACGTTTCATGGGGAACTATAAGACACCCTCTCTGTAATAAGTTCTAGGCTTTTCCCATGGACAGAACTATTGTAAATCGTATGTTTACAACCATTTAGAGTTAACGGAATCGTTG
>JAAEPJ010000449.1 GCA_024222485.1 bacterium
CGAGATCTGCGCTCACCCCCAACACGACGCACTTCCGCGCTTCGCATTGAAAAAAAAGATTTCGTTAGCTCTAAGACATTGTAAACATACGTATTACAACAGTCCTGTCCATGGGAACAACCTAGAACTTATTTTACTGAGGGTTTCTTATAGTTCCCCATGAAACTTAGTGAAAACTTAGCCCTGCAATAAGATTTCACCTTAATTTCTTATAAAGTACGCCTTTTGCATGGAATAAAACGATTCTGTTTGCTGTAAAACGTTGTAAACATACTTATTACAACAGTTCTGTCGATGGGAACAACCTAGAACTTATTACACCAAGGGTTTTTTATAGAACCCCATGAAACTTAGTGAAAACTTAGCCCTACAATAAGAGTTCACCTCAATTTCTTATAAAGAACGCCTTTTGCATGGAATTAAACCATTCCATTAGCTCTAAAATGTTGTAAACATACGTATAACAACAGTTCTGTCCATGGGAACAGCCTAAAACTTATTACACGGAAGGTTTCTCAAAGATCCCCATGAAATTTAGTGAAAAATTAGGCCCGCAATAAGAGTTCACCTCAATTTTTTTTCCAACACGTC
>JAAEPJ010000450.1 GCA_024222485.1 bacterium
TAAAACAGACCATTTTATTGTTTTCTTCATGCTCCGCACGACAAGTACTGAACACTTACCCTACTCGACGGTCTTCAGATCTATTTCTTTTTAACTACGCATTTCCCATGGAATAAAACGGTTCTGTTTGCTCTAAAACGTTGTAAACATACGTATTACAACAGTTCTGTCCATGGGAACAGCCTAGAACTTATTACTTCAACGGTTTCTTGTAGTTCCCAATGCAACTTAGTGAAAACTAAGCCCCGCAATATGAGATCACCTCAATTTCTTATAAAGTACGCATCCCCATGGAATAAAACGGTTCTGTTTGCTCTAAAACGTTGTATACATACGTATTACAACATTTATGTCCATGGAAAAGCCTAGAACTTATTACTTCAGCGGTTTCTTATAGTTCCCCGTGAAACTTAGTGGAAACTTAGCGCCGTCATAAGAGTTCACCTCAATTTCTTTTAAACTACGCATTTCGCATGGAATAAAACGGTTCTCTTAGCTCTCAAACGTTGTAAACAAACGTATTACAACAGTTTTGTCCATGGGAACAGCGTAGAACTTATTATTACAACGGTTTCTTATAGTTCCCCATGAAACTTAGTGAAAACTTAGCCCCGTAATAAGAGTTCACCTCAATTTCTTTTA
>JAAEPJ010000451.1 GCA_024222485.1 bacterium
AATGCTCAAACTGAATGCAAATTGAAAAGCTTGGCAAACGGAAAGACCAACAATAAAAGGCAACAGTTTTTGTAAATTTCAACAACGATTTGTAATAACGTGTTGTCGAAGCTCCTTGATGAATAAATGTGTTATTTTTGTGCTTCCGTTGGATATGACTTTTGTATTGGGCAACAGTTTGAGCAGACAACGGATATTTCGATTGGTTTCTCAAGAACTAGTTTGCAAAAAAAATTTTAATGAAAACTTTTGGCGTTCGGATAATCGAGGTTCGGATAATCGAGGATGTACTGTACTAAAAATTGGTTCAGGATGGTTTAGAATCATGTCTCTTTTTAATATGGAGTTTGTGCAAAGAAAAAAGACTATGGACTAGAAGAACAAACCTTAACATGGTCATTTGAGCTTGCGTCATGAAGAGGTGTATCATTTTCGAGTCCTTTGGCATTCGGATCTGCACCAGCTTTCAACAACCTCTTTACTATCTTGTAGAAGCCACGACTGCAAGCCTCGTGCAAAGGTGTCCAACCTATTATATTGAAAACACAGCTGATTTCAAAAAGTTTATCAGTTTTTAAAAAAACATTTTTTGCCTCATAATATGTTGTCTTTGCAGAAGTAAGTTTTATTTCCTGACAAAATCTGGATATTTGAGAAAGATCTTCTAAAACAGGATAATTACCAAGGGACTAATTTTGGCACTTTTATTCAAAAAATTGGAGACACTATGCCAAGTCATTCAATGACACAATAATATTGTACTTACGTATATACAATGACTAATGTTCTAGTGTTCTGAAAGAATTGGTAACTCCTTCATGATAAAAGACAGGAATAGGAAGATATCACTTAGTATTCCTTTCACGCACTATAAATAAATCATTATA
>JAAEPJ010000452.1 GCA_024222485.1 bacterium
AAAAACAAAAGTGCAAGAAGCAAGATGGGCCTAACAACAACAACAAGGTGATGAACAGGACAAGGCATGTGCTAGTGCAAAGAAGCTAAAGCTTGATGAGAAGCAAGAAACTGATCTCATTGATGACAGTAGTCACTTTTTGATATTAAATTCTGCTGTGTAAGAGCAGATTATCATGAAAATAGGCTCATTGCTCATGCCCTCATTGCAAAGCAAAGATAGCTTTTGAAAGTAAGCTTGAGAACAAAGAAGGGTTCGGTTACACCTTTGCATTTAGATGCATTGACTGTGATCAGGAAGATAACTGTTTCTTTTCTCCTTTTGCTGATAATGTCAGAAGAAGCCCGGGTCATCAACCATATGATGTTGATTTAAGGATGGCATTTGCCTTCTGTGAGATTGGCAAATGGTATCCAGCCATGTCAACTTTTGCGACACTCATGAACATGCCACCCCCACTGACGAAAGCAAATTTTGAAAAGATAAACTCAAATTTATTTGACTCATATTCTGATGTGGGAGAGGAAAGCATGATGGAAGGAGTCAAAACAAAAAGAAAATTAATTTGCCTTTAGCCATTAAAGAAGTCTTACTTTCAATTTTTCGTGACCTTTTCTTCCGACAAACTCCTATCAAAATGTTTTCATGTGCTTACCCAAAATGCGAATGAGGTGCTCAACCATGTCATTTGGAAGAAATTCCCCAAAAATATCTTTGTAGAGAAAGATCAGCTGGAAACAGCAGTCTACTCTGCAATAACCGAATTCCATGGTGGCAAAATAGCTATCTACAAAGTTATTAAACAGCTTGGATTAAAATGTGGACATTTCATGATAAATGGCTCATTCGCTGCTGATAAAGCAAAAGTTCTCAAGAATAAAGAACAATCCAATAAAAAATCTAAATGAAAGAAGAAATATATTGAGAGCAGTAAGGAAAGGATTCCAAGACAAATAAATTGAGCTGGAAGGAAAAGAATCCTATGCTTC